>NZ_VHTC01000119.1:0-640 GCF_013048685.1 Vibrio sp. A8-1 | reverse complement strand
GATATTGTCCAGCAAGAACGCCAATGTAGCTGAGTAAATTGGGACCGATAATACCTTGTGATGCATTGTCGGGCTTTTGAGCTTTTACTGTTTCTTTACAGTGGCGGCATTGACCTGAAAATAAACGGTATTCAGTGATATCGACAGTGGGTTTTGGAATATCGAAGACCTGATGGCGGTAGTAGGGGCCACCTTGAATATCGATATCTGACTGGGCACAGCAAGGGCACACTTCAGGAAAACAATCGATAACTACATCAGTTGTTTTCAGTCGTGAGAGTTTTCGTTGATGCCCTGTGTGGCCTTCTTTAGCTCCTCTCGAATTGCGACCACCAGAGCTTTGATCTTTTTTCGCTCATGCTTGTCCTTAGGGTTGTCAGACGAAGGTGGTTTCGATGAGTTTTTGGAGTTAGTTGCTTGTTTATCGGTAAGGTGGCGCAACTGTTCCCACAACTCTTCAATCAGTGCGTTTGCTTCATTAAGGTCAGAGGCTACGGGTGGTTCCTCTTGAAATTTAGGGGCTTTCTTTCTGCTCATAACAAACAGGATGAAGCACTGGAATGATCACTCAATAGTAAAAAGTGGATCAAGTGCTGAGTGTCACACTTTTTCTGTCAATAGGGGCTTGGTGAACACTTAC
>NZ_VHTC01000118.1:0-645 GCF_013048685.1 Vibrio sp. A8-1 | reverse complement strand
TCAGTCACGTGACCAAAGCACTACGGATCTGCACCACCCAGCTCAATGACTGGCGCAAGCAACTTCCCGTTAAGTCGTCCGCTCCTGATTTTGTTCCGTTACAGATAGAGCCTGATTTACTACCTAAATCAGACCTGAGCCTTCAGCTCACTCTTCCTAATTCAAGTCAGATCCGTATCAGCGGCCTTGTCTCTCCTGACTTATTGCGAGCTCTGATACAAGAAGCAGGAGAAGTAAAATGATCCACCTGACTGCTGAGAGTAAAATCCTGCTTGCGACTCAACCAGCCGATTTTCGCTGTGGTATTGATGGACTCGCCGCCCTGTGTCGTCATCAGCTAAAACAGTCGCCTCGTAGCGGAACCCTGTTTGTGTTTACCAACCGCCGTCAAACCATGCTTAGAGCATTATGTTATGACGGCTCTGGCTTCTGGTTAATCAATAAACGCCTGAGCAAAGGCCGCTTTCAAGATTGGCCCCGTCATCACCAAGATGGGGTGACCCCTGTCGCCGCGAAGCAGCTTAAAGCTCTGTTGGTGGGGCTGCCTGGCTGGCAAAAAGTATGACCGTACGCACACTATTCCCCTTTAAGTTATCGATCCTCACGATCATGTTGACCGATCCCACAATGCTGGAATAATTGAGC
>NZ_VHTC01000117.1:0-647 GCF_013048685.1 Vibrio sp. A8-1 | reverse complement strand
GCGATCCATCCAGCCACTGACGTTGCAGAGCTCACGCCACTTCAGTGGAAAAAGAAGTTCGCTGATAATTTTTTAACATCCGATGTCGCTGAAATGGGGTGAACCGGTCCTAAAGTGACCGGTTACCTTTTAGCGACAATTGAATCTTTTACGAACAAAATTTATCAGGGCGGAGCCGGAAAAAAGCACAAAATCATCGATAAACTTGCGCTAACAAAACACTGTCAGCAAACGATGTGTCCATGAGATCCCAAACATGCTGAGGCGAAATAGCCTGTGGAATCAATGAGCAAACAACACCAAAGAAAAAGACCTTTCAGTGACAGTTTAATTTTTTGCGTACACAATTTATCAGAGCAGAGTTGGCCGAAAAAAACAGAAGCCTCGTTCAACTTTCAATCGCCACCAAAAAGAACAATAAACTCATAATATCAACAAATTAGAACAGATAGCCTCTTAAATCAGACCAGATTTTTCCATTAAAACTTGTGAATTGATCTTGCTGAGGCTCAATAAAACATAACGCCGCGTTAAGGGGTGAGCAACGCAACTACCAACTCACCGCATTGCACTAAAAACTAATAAAATCAATGTATAACGAAAATACCACGCGTTGCGAATCCCTCTTGAACGCCTTGTTATGGTGA
>NZ_VHTC01000116.1:0-653 GCF_013048685.1 Vibrio sp. A8-1 | reverse complement strand
ATAACGCCCGCTTAAGGGGCTGACAACGCTACTACTAACTTTCCGCATAACACCGTAACCACAAAAACCAACGCATAGTAAAAATGCCGCGCGTTGGAAGTCCCTCTTGAAGCGTTTGTTATGTGAATTCTCGATTGAAACGCCTAACTTTTGTACGCACATTTTTCATAGGTGATGACGTATTAAACTGAATCATGCGCCCCAAAGTCCATTGTTCATACCACGTAACACCATATAAGTCATGATTATTTAAGCTTGAAATGAGTAAAAGTATCTCGTTAACCGTAGACTCAAGTTCAATGAGTAAATCATTGTATTTCCAATCACGATACTCTTCGTGGAAGCTTTCAGCGAGTGAACCTAATTGGTTCCATTTATAACCAGTTTCTGGGAAATCTACATGTTGGTGTCGAGATCTTAGCTGATGCCATTTAAGAACCAGTTTTCCCCAACCAATCAAGTAAGCCACTGTATCACTAACACTAATGACCGTACCTTTCACGTTTCCCTCTACTCCAGATTTGCGAGCTTTACTTTCCGGAATTGAACGATAGTCAGCCATGAGTTTCGGAAATATTGAGTTTATAGCTAACTCTAATTCATCTTTATTTTTTGGCACAGAAGACATTTTGATCTCCATTCACATAACGCCC
>NZ_VHTC01000115.1:0-655 GCF_013048685.1 Vibrio sp. A8-1 | reverse complement strand
CTTTCCATACATCAGAATTGCCCCACTGAACAACATGACTAGTCGCGGGGAAAGAGCCGCAGAATTCATTAAATTCATCGTAATTCATATTGTTCATCCTTGAAGCACATAACGCCGCGTTAAGGGGTGAACAACGCAACTACCAGCTCACCGCATTGCACTAAAAACCAATAAAATCAACGCATAATGAAAATGCCGCGCGTTGTGAATCCCTCTTTAACGCCTTGTTATGCGTTTACTCAAGGATTTCATAATGACGTTCAACATTCACCGTCACTTTACCCCAATGGGATGTTTTCACTCTATCCTGGTGATATTCAAACGCAGGCTTATCTATGAATTCCTCGTAAACATCGAAGCGGCTAGGATTTTCCGAATTTTCAGTCACTTTAAACGTTATGCACCCCGGCTCTTCGAGAGTAAGACGCTTATGATTTTCCAACTCAATTTTAACTACTTCAAGTTCTGATTCAGGAACTAAAATAAAACCTTTCAATGTTACTTTTGACATAAATATCCCTATTACGCATAACGCCGCGTTAAGGGGTGAGTAACGCAACGACCAACTCACCGCATTGCACTAAAAACCAATAAAATCAACGCATAATGAAAATGCTACGCGTTGCGAATCCCTCTTAAACGCTTTGTTAACTGG
>NZ_VHTC01000114.1:0-690 GCF_013048685.1 Vibrio sp. A8-1 | reverse complement strand
TGCCTACTTTCAGCAATCATTGGTGCAAATAAGATCCCAAATAAGTTGAAGCGAATTAGCCTGCGGAATCAATGGGCAAACAACACCAAAGGAAGAGACCGTTCAGCGACAAATGAACCTTTTGTGTGCACAATTTATCAGAGCAGAGCCGGAAAAAAGCGCACAAACATCGATAAACTTGCGCTAACCAAACACTGTCAGCAAGCAAGATGTTCATGAGATCCCAAACATGCTGAAGCGAAATAGCCAGTGGAATCAATGAACCAGTAACACCAAAGAAAGAGACTTTTCAGCAACTATTGAATCTTTTGCGTACACAATTTATCAGAGCAAAGTTGTCCGAAAAAACAGAAGCATCGTTCAACTTTCAATATCCACCAAAAAGAACAATAAACTCATAATATCAATCAATTAGAATAGAAAACCTCTAAATCAGGCTAGGTTTTCCCATTAAAATTTATATATTGATTTTGCTGAGGTTCAATAAAGCATAACGCCGCGTTAAGGGGTGAGCAACGCAACTACAAACTCACCGCATTGCACTAAAAACCAATAAAATCAATGCATAACGAAAATGCTACGCGTTGCGAATCCCTCTTGAACGCTTTGTTATGTGCGTGTTTCAGATTGACACAGAATCCCTAATTCAGCCTGCTTCTTTTTACTTAAACCACTTGAAACAATTCTATA
>NZ_VHTC01000113.1:0-696 GCF_013048685.1 Vibrio sp. A8-1 | reverse complement strand
TAACGCCCGC
Organism: Vibrio sp. A8-1; assembly: GCF_013048685.1. Taxonomy (NCBI): domain Bacteria; kingdom Pseudomonadati; phylum Pseudomonadota; class Gammaproteobacteria; order Vibrionales; family Vibrionaceae; genus Vibrio; species Vibrio sp. A8-1. The sequence continues at coordinate 686 of NZ_VHTC01000113.1, read as the reverse complement.
TTAAGGGGCAGACAACGCTACTACCAAGCTTCCGCATAACAGCGTAACCACAAAAACCAACGCATAATAAAAATGCCGCGCGTTGGCTGTCCCTCTTGAAGCGTTTGTTATGTGAAATATCCCCACACCATAACCAAAAATAATGAAACAACCAGAAGTACATAAACTCTACGTTTTTGAGAGATTTCTTTTGGGTACATTCCCTCAAAAGCTGGAGCGAGCATACCCAACAAAAACACTACAGAATATATGAAGCCGAGCAAGCTATATACTATTAGCTTTGTTGTTTCTAAGTCACCACTATAAACAACAAGAAAGCTCAGAAGAGCCGTGAAAAACGGCATGGAACAAGTCAACGAAAGACCCGGCAACCAAAATAATATTACTTTCCTTTTACCAGAAAGTTTCCTAGGAATTTGCCCAAAGATAAAAACATAAATAGCAAAAATTAATACTGACAGTGGTGCAGCAATATTAAACAAGTCCGACTGAGAAAAACCAACTATAAAGCCAACCATTTCTTTCTGCTCTTGGGTATCCAAAGATGGAAACCTTAACCCCACATAAGCGCCTGCAAGTAATGAGGGAACAAAAAATAAACCAAGTTTCAGCTTTGTCATCATTTAGACACCTTCACATAACGCCCGCTTAAGGGGCTGACAACGCTACTACCAAGTTTCCGCATA
>NZ_VHTC01000112.1:0-697 GCF_013048685.1 Vibrio sp. A8-1 | reverse complement strand
GGCGTTATGCTTTATTGAGCCTCAGCAAAATCAATATATAAATTTTAATGGGAAAACTTAGTCTGATTTAGAAGTATTCCTATTCTAATTCATTGATATTATGAGTTTATTGTTCTTTTTGGTGGCGATTAAAAGTTGAACGATGCTTGTGTTTTGTCGGCCAACTTTGCTCTGATAAATTGTGCACGCAAAAGATTCAACTGTTGCTGAAAGGTCTCTTTCTTTGGTGTTGCTGGTTCATTGATTCCACAGGCTATTTCGCTTCAGCATGTTTGGGATCTCATGAACATCTTACTTGCTGACAGTATTTGGTTATCGCAAGTTTATCGATGTTTGTGCGCTTTTGTCCGGCTCTGCTCTGATAAATTGTGTGCGTAAAAGGTTCGATTGTTGCTGAAAGGTCTCTTTCTTTGGTGTTGCTGGTTCATTGATTCCGCAGGCTATTTCGCTTCAACTTATTTGGGATCTTATCGGCATCAATGATTGCTGAAAGTAGGCTGGTTTGCCATTTTGAGTTAAACTGCTGCGAACAAATGAATTTTGTAAAAGTTCAATTTAATCAATGAGTAATAAAGCATAACAAACGCTTCAAGAGGGACTTCCAACGCGCGGAATTTTTATTATGCGTTCATTTCGGTGGTTTCGGCATTGTGCGGAAACTTGGTAGTAGCGTTGTCAGCCCCTTAAGCGGGCGTTA
>NZ_VHTC01000111.1:0-702 GCF_013048685.1 Vibrio sp. A8-1 | reverse complement strand
TAACGCCGCGTTAAGGGGTGAGCAACGCAACTACCAACTCACCGCATTGCACTAAAAACTAATAAAATCAACGCATAACGAAAATACTACGCGTTGCGAATCCCTCTTGAACGCCTTGTTAGCCGTTGTTACCCGTGTGCATATTTTCTAATTTCACATGATGGGAATACGCCGACAATAACCCATCAAAGAGTTCATCGATACCAATGTCATCAAGGTCTAAAGATGGTTTTGAACGGTTATTCGTTATTTTCCTAATTTGCAGATAGTGAATAAATCCGCACGCTTTAGATACCGTTTTTAATTCCTGATTGAGCAAATCAAGAATCTCATTCAAGCCTTTCGAGTGAACTTCCGTGATTTGACTTTTAAGAAAACCACCAAGACTTTTATTAGACGTAAATATTTCAGACTGTTGTAGTTGCTCTAAATATACTCTTTGTAGAGAAACCAATTTTGTAGCCATATCTTTACCTCTAAGCTGAAAAGCCAGAATCGGGTTTTCTTTAGATAGAGAAATTATTGTCTGCTCATACTCAATAATGAAGCTTTCAGATAGTTTTGGAGTTATTTGTTCAATGACATTCGAAAAATACCCCAACATTAAATCCTGGTTTTGTTGTGGTATAGCTATACCTTCAATTTTTTTCTTATCTAAGTATTTCTCGCATTTTTCAAGATACTTTTCGTATAGCTCCGTAG
>NZ_VHTC01000110.1:0-708 GCF_013048685.1 Vibrio sp. A8-1 | reverse complement strand
GGCGTTAGCCGTTTCCACAATCATTAGCTAAACTGTAAGTTGCAAAATGAGTAAAAAGGATATAAGTTTTACTCATGAAGAAATTCGAATTTGATGAAAATAAAAGCAGGTCAAATTTTGAGAAACATGGAATTGATTTCTATACAGCTCAAGGTTTGTGGAATGACTCAGATCTTATCGAGATCCCTGCAAACACAAGTGATGAACCTAGGTATTTGGTCATCGGCATGTTAAATGGTAAGCATTGGTCTGGCGTCATTACATACCGTGGATTAAATATTAGGATCATTTCAGTCAGACGTTCACGTAAAGCGGAGGTGAACTTATATGAAAGCGCATGAGTTTGATGCTAAGTTTGAAAGTGACGATGACATTTTAGGTGATCTAGATTTATCTAAAGTTAAGCGTCCAATGCAAAAGCAGAAACGGGTAAATGTTGATTTCCCTGCATGGATGTTAGATTCACTAGATCGTGAAGCTAGCCGAGTAGGTGTAACACGACAGTCGATTATCAAGATTTGGCTAGCTGAAAGGCTTGAAAATGTAGCTCATCACCACACTTCAAACTAAACGGCTAACAAAGCATTTAAGAGTGATTCCCAACGCATGGCATTTTTCGTTCCATCGTTGGGTTTCGTGTTTATGGTGGTATGGTTTAGTTTCGTGGTAGCGTTGCTCACACCTTAATGCGGCGTTATGCTTTATTGA
>NZ_VHTC01000010.1:0-134967 GCF_013048685.1 Vibrio sp. A8-1 | reverse complement strand
TTAGGGGCTTTCTTTCTGCTCATAACAAACAGGATGAAGCACTGGAATGATCACTCAATAGTAAAAAGTGGATCAAGTGCTGAGTGTCACACTTTTTCTGTCAATAGGGGCTTGGTGAACACTTACCATTAATCGTACTGTAAGGAACCCATATATTGAGAGCGTCGTTATTGCCAAATGCACTCTCTTTCGCCGCAGTCACGCCAATAATTCGGATGGGGAGCTTACCTGCAAAAATGACTTTACCGATGGGATTCTCATCAGCAAAAAGAGCCGTTAATGTATTGTGATCGATGACAGCTTCTTGGGCCAAGTTATCCACACTGGTTTGATCCCAATATTGCCCTTTGGCGAGTTCATAGCCACGGACTCGGAAAAAATCAGGCCCAACTCCTTGTATGGAAGCGGTGACCGATTGATTACTAAATTTGATGGTGGCGGAACTATTGACGGTAGGGGTGACGCTATCAATAAACGGCAGTGATTGCAGCGCTTGGGCATCTTCTGCGGTTAACGTTCGAATTCGCCCTGAACGCCGATCGCCAAAGCCAGATCCGGGCATAATATCAATCGTATTGGTGCCCATGGCGGCAATGCTCTCTAAAATCGACTTTTGTGAGCCATTACCGAGCGCTACAACGGAAACCACCGAAGCAATTCCAATGATGATGCCGAGCATAGTCAAGAAGGTTCTTAATCGATGGTTTGACATGGCTAACAGTGCCATTTTTAACGCTTCCCAACAATTGTCGAGCCACTTTTGGTTACGACCGAGAGTTGAGGCTTTGAATGGCGGAGTATGATGGGCATGTGGCTGAAGTGCCGTGTCACTGGTCGAGTGGTTGATACGATCACTGAGAATTTCACCATCTTTGATCTCTATAATGCGATCGGCATACTGAGCTACATGCATATCGTGGGTGACGATAATGATGGTGTGCCCAAGGCTATGAAGCTCTTGCAGCAGTTGCATCATTTCTGAACCACTTTTACTGTCCAGTGCGCCCGTCGGCTCATCGGCAAGAATGACATCGCCGCCATTAACGAGGGCTCGAGCCACAGAAACACGTTGTTGTTGACCGCCGCTTAGTTGGTTGGGCTTATGATCCAGTCGATCGGCTAGTCCTAATCGTTCAAGCAGTTTGCGTGCTCGTTCATGGCGAGTCTGTTTATCGTAACCAGCATAAATAGCTGGAATTTCGACATTTCCTAAGGCGTCTAAATCCCCTAATAGGTGGTAGCGTTGAAAGATAAAGCCGAAATATTCACGGCGTAGCTCAGCCAGTTGATCAGAATTCAGTTGTGAGGTGTTTTGTCCATTCACCCAATATTCACCACAACTTGGTGTATCTAAGCAACCTAAGATATTCATTAAAGTCGATTTACCTGAACCAGAAGCACCAACAATGGCAACCATTTCACCTCGTTCGATAGTTAGATCGATCTCTTTTAAGACAGTGAGCGTCTCATCGCCAGAAGTAAAGTGGCGGGAAACATTGACTATGTTTAATAAAGCTTCTGACATTAGAAACGCATCCCCGGTGGGCTCATACGACGGCTCGTGTTGTTATTGAGTGTATTTGGCATGCCTAAAATTAGTGTGTCGCCTTCATTAAGTCCCTCAAGAATTTCCACATTGACTTTATTATTGAGGCCGATTTTGACATCACGAAATACGGCTTGGTCATTTTCTAATACAGGAACTTGGTAGCGAGGCTTTGGTCCTGGCTGTCTGATCAGCACTTGAGCGGGGATCAATAGTGCGTTTTCTGAGCGGTGTAAAACAATGGTGACTTGAGCCGTCATACCGATGCGTAATAGCCCATCCGGGTTATCAATATCAAACAAACCATGATAGTAAATGGCCTCATCATTACTGATAGAAAGGTTACTGTCATTGCCAGTCATTAATGTTGGGCCGGGTTCAATAGCACGCAATGTACTGGAATAACGTTTATTCGGTTGACCTAGAATAGTGAAATAGATCGGTAATCCCGGAGTGACTTTAATGATGTCGGCTTCGGATATTTGAGCTTTTACGGTCATGGTATCGAGTACTGCTAGCTCAATAATTGTCGGGGTAGTTTGATTGGCATTAACGGTTTGGCCTTCTTCAACGGCACTGTAAACCACCGTCCCATCCATTGGCGCTCGGATGGTGGTGTAATTGAGGTCGAGGTTGGCGCTATCTACGCTAATTTTTGCTTGTTCTTGCTGAGCTTTGAGTTGTTTAAGTTCTGCAATATACACAGCAAGCGATGTCTGAGCGGCTTCGTAATCCGCTTGTGAGCTAGCGTTTTCTGCCAGCATGGCTTTTTGTCGGTTAAACTCAGCTTGAGCTTGACGAATCAATGCCTGTTTGGCTTGGTATTGGGCATTTAAACTGTTCAATGATGCTTGGGCTTCTTTGAGTTTATTCTGTTGGGTCAGGTTGTCGATTTGAGCCACTAAATCACCTTGTCGAATAGGGTCCCCTAAATTGACCGCCAGTGTCTCAATTTGACCTGATACCTGCGCGCCAACCGCCACTAGCTTTGAAGCTTGTAGCATTCCGGTAGCAAGTACGGTTTCTTCGATGTTACCGCGCTGAACGGTGTCGGTAACGTAGGTTGTCGCATTTTTTTTGGGGTACAAGATATAACCCACTGCGATAAGAATAAGAATGACGATCAAAAACGTAAGCGTCGTTTTTTTAGTAATAGAGAATGACATGGTAAAAATGAACCAGCATATAAAAGAGAATGATTATCACCATTTATAACGTTATCTGGAGATAAAACAAGCGGCGGTTCGGTAAAGCTAAGTAAAGCTAAGTAAAGATGGAGAAAGGGAAAATAAAAAGCCTGATGCATAAGTATCAGGCTTGGGAAGATCAATCGTTGAGGAAGATTAGCAGATCACTTTAATCGCTAATCCACCTTGGGAGGTTTCGCGATATTTAGCATTCATATCTTTACCTGTTTCAAGCATTGTTTCGATCACTTTGTCTAAAGAGACACGGGGAGCCGATGAACGACGCATCGCCATACGAGTGGAGTTAATCGCTTTCACGGCAGCAATCCCGTTACGTTCGATACAAGGTACTTGAACTTGCCCTGCAACCGGGTCGCAGGTAAGACCTAGGTTATGCTCCATAGCAATCTCTGCGGCCATACACACTTGCTCAGGACTGCCCCCGAGGAGCTCAGCTAAACCAGCTGCTGCCATTGAGCATGCTACGCCCACTTCACCTTGACAACCCACTTCAGCTCCAGAGATAGAAGCATTACGTTTGTACAAACCACCAATAGCGCCTGAGGTCGCAAAGTAACGAATGTAATCTTTCTCGGTTACGGTTTGGATAAATTTGTCATAGTACGCTAATACCGCTGGAATAATGCCACAAGCCCCATTAGTTGGTGCTGTTACCACGCGACCGCCTGCTGCGTTTTCTTCATTAACGGCAAAGGCGTACATATTAACCCAATCGACGACCGCCATCGGATCATTGGTGGTTTTTTCAGAGGTTAATAATTGTTGGCGTAGTGCAGCGGCACGGCGCGGAACACGCAAAGGACCCGGCAAAATGCCTTCAGTATTGAGACCACGTTCCATACACTCACGCATGGTGCGCCAGATATTGGCAAAATAAGTACGAACCTCTTCGTCTGAATGAAGGGTTTTCTCATTAGCCATCACTAAAGTGCTGATAGAAAGGCCATGCTCTTGGCATTGAGCAAGAAGTTGTTCGGCACTCGTGAATGGATAGGGAACTTGGACAGGAGATTCAATCTCTTTACCAAAATTTTCTTCATCGACAATAAACCCGCCACCAATAGAGTAGTAGGTTTTTGAGTAGACAGGATTATCATCAACCCAAGCGTGAATTTGCATGCCATTTTCATGTAATGACAAATTACTTTTATGAAAATTCATGCCGCCTTCACGAGGAAAATCAACGGTATGGCAGTGCATGCCAACAGGAAGGCGCTCCGTTTCAGTAACGCGAGCAATAAAGCTTGGAATCGCATCGATATCGACTTTTTCTGGGGTATTACCCGCTAAGCCCATAATAATGGCGATATCCGTGTGGTGACCTTTCCCTGTCAGTGATAATGATCCATAAACATCCACGGTGATTTTAGTGATGTCGCGCAACTTTCCCATTGCTCGTAAATCATCAATAAATTGTTTACCCGCTTTCATTGGGCCAACCGTGTGTGAGCTCGACGGTCCGACACCAATTTTATAGATATCAAATACACTAATCATATTGATTGCCTCAAAAGTAAGCCCCCCTTAGTGAAGGGAGGCTTTTATTGTTATATTTTACCTGTCTAGTTTGAGGTTACCGCGTGGTTGATCACGCTATTCTTCAAGCTTCAGGTATCTTTTCACTCATACGCGGATGTAGAGATTAAAGAGCGCCGTAGATTACAGAACTAATCGCGGCAAAACCACAAATAACTGTGAATATTTGTACGGGTAGTTTAGTTTTAAACTTGGCCATCGCTGGCACTTTCTGCATCGCAAAAACCGGTAAAATGAATAGGATAGCAGCAATCATTGGTGCGCCCATGGTTTCTATCATACCTAGGATGCTTGGGTTAACGATTGCAACAATCCAAGTGGTCAGTACGATGAACACGAGCGAGATTTTATCGATTTTACCAACAGACATTTGACTGCGTGATTTTACCAATCCCACTAAACCTTCATGAGCACCTAAGAAATGACCAAAGTAGCTTGAAGTGATCGCCGCAAGTGCCACGATAGGACCAAGATAAGAAATCAGTGGTGATTCATGCACATTGGCTATGTATGAAAGCACACTGATGTTTTGCTCTTGTGCCATGGTTAACTGCTCAGGTGTTAAAGACAACACGACTGAGAAGACGAAAAACATCACAAATCCCATTAACATCATTGCTGCGCCAGCAGTGATCATATCGGTTTTCACGACCGCATGCTCACCGTGCTCTTGACGTTGTGATTTAGTAAATTGGCTGATGATTGGACTGTGGTTAAAAGAGAACACGATGATAGGAATAGCTAACCAGACAATCAGCGGAACGGTAGACCAATCTGGAGAGGTTTCGATCATGGAAGTGTTCCAATCAGGAATAAGGAACACAGATAAAGCCAGTAGAATAAATACCAGAGGATAAACCATCGCTGAAGTGGCTTTGAGCATTAACTCTTTACCAAAAACAACGCCAGCGGTCATTAATGAAATTAACGCGCCAGAGAGTAACCAGCGAGGAATGGATTCCATACCAAATTGGTGAACGAGGAAAGAGTCGACGGTATTAGTAATCCCGACGCCGTAAATCAGAACAATAGGGTAGATGGCGAAAAAGTAAGCAAAAGTGATAAGGTTGGCGCCAGTTTTACCAAAGTGTTCTTCGACGGTATCGGTGATATCAGAGTCAGTGTTACTTGCAGAAAGAACAAAGCGAGCGAGACCTTTATGGGCAAACCAAGTCATTGGTGCTGCGATGAGCGCAAGAATGACAAGCGGCCAAAAGCCACCCGCACCAGCTTTGATTGGCAGAAAAAGAACGCCAGCACCGACGGCGGTACCAAAAAGGGAAAGCGACCATACAAAATCTTTATAGGTCCACTTGCCAGTGGATTGTGTGGCTGATGTAACCGTTGTGGTTGTATTCATGTTTAATTTACTCATTTTGGGAACAGGAAATAAGTCGAGCGCAATTTTGCAGGTTTTTTTACAATAAAAAATAGATCTAAATCATGAATTGTTTGCGCTTGTTGAATGATATGTCAAAAACCCCTGATTGATCACGAAAAAACTGTGCCACATGTGGGAATTGTTAATGGTTGGGTTGGTTAAGGTTATTTGAAGGTGTCATTTTATGATAAATCAGCAAGGCAAACGATTGCTTTTTTGGGTAAAAATAGGTCAGTGATAATATGAGGTGTACGTAAATTAATCATTTCAAAGGCTATCTATCACTATTAATGTGTTTTTGCAGTGCTTGGATGATTTGTGCTGTCATACCCCATATAAAATGATGTTTATATGGTAAGGCGAAGACTTTATGCAGGGAGTTTTTTATTAAAAAGGTATTACTGAGTAAATGTTTTTGATCGAAAAGATAAGCGGCTGGAACCTCGAAGACTTCTTCGACTTCGTTAGTATCAATTGACATTTCATAACGGGGATCAATGAATGCAATCACTGGTGTCACCGCAAACTGGCTGATGGTCACAAGCTCAGGCAATTGACCGAGGATCTTAATGTATTTGGCTTCTAATCCGATCTCTTCGTGCGCTTCTCTTTTGGCCGTTTGATAAAGTGTGCCATCGCTCGCTTCATATTTTCCACCTGGGAAGCTAATTTGTCCAGGATGATGCTTAAGATGGGCGGCGCGTTTAGTTAAAACAACACTGAGCCCTTGTGGCCGTTCGACAAACCCGACCAATACCGAGGCCTTTCTTAATGAGGCTGACTGTAAGTGAGCTGCACGGTTGAGTGACTGGGCATGGTAACCAACGGGGGTTTTGAGTAAAAAATCTTGCATCAGTTGTTGTTTACTGATCATGCCTCGTTCTCCTTAGGTAAAAGGTGTCCGATGGAATCATCCGCCCTCATCGGTTTGCTTAATCATCATGTTCATTTACGACTTGAAGTGATAGTCGTGTTAGCGTCCGAATCACAGCGTAGTTCAATGCTGAGAGTAATCGATGGATTGGCCGCTTAGCTGCAACTCCAAGTCGTTTGATAGCTCTTATAAATTTAGCCTATTGTTCAAGAATTGGCAGAATACGGCTGAGTTTATCTAACGTTTCTTGATATTCGGCTTGCCATTGACTGTCGGCGACGATACCACCACCGGCCCAAGCGTAAATTTTGTGTTGATGCGCAACCAAAGTCCGGATGGTAATACTGGTATCCATTTTGCCATGACGGCTGATATAACCAATTGAACCGCAATAAGCGCTGCGTCGATGTGGTTCCAATTCTTCAATAATCTGCATCGCTCGGACTTTTGGCGCACCAGTAATCGATCCACCGGGAAAGCTTGCACGCAGTAAGTCCGTCGCTTGATATTGCTCATCAAGTTGGGCGCGAATCGTGCTGACCAAATGGTGCACTGCAGGAAAACTCTCGATTTCAAAGAGCTTAGGTACATGCACACTACCTGGTTTAGCGACACGACCAATATCATTACGCAGCAGATCGACAATCATTAAATTCTCAGCTTGATCTTTGGCGGCTTGCGCGAGCTCATTAGCTTGTGCTTTATCTTGTTGAGGATCTTGATGGCGTGGTCGAGTGCCTTTAATCGGTTTAGTTTCAATCACTCGTTGATTCACTTGCAAAAAACGCTCAGGAGAGACACTAAGAATCGCGCCTTGTTCTAAGCGAATGAAAGCAGAAAAGGGCGCAAGATTGCTCTGTTCTAGTCGTTGATAGGCAAGCCATTCACTACCTTGATAATCCGCGCTAAAGCGTTGCGCTAGATTAATTTGATAGCAATCACCGGAAAGTAAGTACGCTTCGATTTGATTGAATTTCTGCTGATATTGTTGAGCACTCATGTTCGATGACCACGCACTGGTCAGTTGAAAGTTTTGCTGAGCAGAAGGCTTAATCGAAGCAAACCAAGTCTGTGCTTGGTCAATATTGATGCCAACCCAATAAGCTGCCTGTTGTTGATGATCAACGATTAGTGCCCATTCATAAAGACCAATCGCCATATCTGGCATAGCAATGTCGTGTTGTGCTTGTTCTGCTAATGGTTCTATCCGACGCCCTAAATCATAGCCGAAATAGCCCAGCGCGCCGCCGACAAAAGGCAACTCACTGTGATAAACCTCAGCGGGTAAATAGCGTTCTTGCAGCTCGGCTAGCAGCGTAAAAGGGTCTTGTTGTGATGATGTCACACCACTCGGTTGCTGAATGGTGGTATCGTTACCGACAGTGACTAGGGTCGCAATGGGATTGGCGACCAAAATATCAAATCGGCTATCGATATGTTGGGTCGAAGCAGAGCGAAGTAGCATTGCCCATGGTCGCTGCTCAATGCGATTAAAAAACTGCTGAGCGAGATCGGTTTGGTAAGTGATGGGCTGCACTTGAATAAGTTTTTTTTCTTCAACGTTCATTTGTGTAATTTGTGACAATGGGTCACTTCACTGCGTAGCACATAGAGGAAAGCAAGAGTATCATAAAAGCCTGAAAGAAAGCTGTTTCTTGATCGTAGCGCTTAATTCAGTCGTTTGTTGCCCTTTGGCTTTACTGACTTTACCTTGTGCTTTCGGTTTCAGCTAGTGAACACATAACAATAATGAGGCATGCAATGACGGTAATTCGCCAACAAGATGTGATCAGCAGTGTCGCTGACGCATTACAATACATCTCTTACTACCATCCCCTTGATTTTGTCCAAGCGCTAGAACAAGCCTACCATCGTGAAGAGAGCCAAGCCGCTAAAGATGCGATTGCGCAAATCTTAATTAACTCGCGTATGTCAGCAGAGGGTCACCGTCCTATTTGTCAAGATACCGGTATCGTCACTTGTTTCGTTAATATCGGTATGGCTGTGCAGTGGGATTCTACCGATATGACCGTACAGCAGATGGTGGACGAGGGGGTTCGTCAAGCTTACACCAACCCAGATAACCCTTTACGAGCGTCGGTACTGATGGATCCTGCGGGCAAACGGATCAATACCAAGGACAATACCCCTGCCGTAGTGCACATTAATATGGTCCCCGGTGATAAAGTAGAAATCCAAATTGCCGCCAAAGGGGGCGGCAGTGAAAACAAAACCAAAATGGCAATGCTTAACCCTTCTGATGATATTGCAGAGTGGGTGGAAAAAACGTTACCGACCATGGGAGCCGGCTGGTGCCCACCAGGTATGCTCGGCATTGGTATTGGTGGCACGGCAGAAAAAGCGGCAGTGCTGGCCAAAGAATCTTTGATGGAACATATTGATATTCAAGATCTTATTGCGCGTGGCCCACAAAATGCTGAAGAAGAGCTACGTTTAGATATCTTCAATCGAGTCAATAAACTCGGTATCGGTGCTCAAGGGTTAGGCGGTTTAACTACGGTGGTTGATGTGAAAATTAAGTCGGCACCGACCCACGCGGCTTCTAAGCCAGTGTGTTTGATCCCTAACTGCGCAGCAACTCGCCATGTGCATTTTACATTAGATGGCCGTGGCCCTGCAGAACTCACCCCACCTAAGCTTGAAGATTGGCCACAAATTACTTGGCAAGCGGGCGCGAATACCCGTCGAGTGAATTTAGATACGGTGACTCGTGAAGAGACTCAGCAATGGAAAACCGGTGAAACCGTATTGCTGTCGGGTAAAATTTTAACCGGACGTGATGCGGCACATAAACGCCTACAAACTATGCTACAAAACGGAGAGAAACTTCCTGAAGGCGTTGATTTAAGAGATAAATTCATCTACTACGTTGGCCCTGTTGATGCGGTTGGCGATGAAGTCGTAGGGCCTGCGGGACCGACAACCTCAACTCGCATGGATAAATTTACCGATATGATGCTTGAAGAGGTGGGCGTGATGGGCATGATTGGTAAAGCCGAACGTGGCCCAGCGACCGTTGAATCGATAAAGAAAAATAAAGCAGTCTATTTAATGGCCGTTGGCGGCGCGGCGTATCTTGTTGCTAAAGCGATTAAGAAAGCGCGCGTTGTCGCTTTTGAAGATCTCGGTATGGAAGCTATCTATGAGTTTGAAGTGGAAGATATGCCAGTCACGGTTGCAGTGGATTCGACCGGAGCCAACGCTCATCAGATTGGTCCGGATACTTGGCGAGTCAAAATTGCTGAAGCTACTCAGCAGAGCTAAATAAATGTGTGAGCAAATTGAGCTCAAGTGACTATTAGGTGTAGCATAACGCTACACCTTTTCTTTATCTGGTCTATGCATATCTTGTTGTGACTATCGAGGAACAATCGCCATTGACAAACGGACTATCAGTGCGATTTAAAAAGTAGTTCAGGATGAGAAATAACCGATAACCAGTATTGTTAATAGAGTTTCAGAGGAGAAACCATGCCACGTTTTATTCGATTGCTACAAATCGTCGTTGCTATCGTATTAGCCGCGTTATTAAGTTATGACCTGATTTTTCATGGTCTTTCTATTTTTTACAGTAAATATGTTATTACTAGTTGTGTTCTGTTTGTTTTGCTACAAATAAGCTTATTTGTCATTTACAAACTGATTGAAGACGATTAATTATCTTGATCTAAAATGGCAACATTTACTGAGGGAACCCACAAGCTATGCAGCGAATCAGTCAAGAGATGAGTGCACTTCTGCACCGAGGTTTAGACGCCCATGTTCGTCTTGCGGTCACTGGTTTATCGCGAGCAGGTAAAACTGCGTTCATTAGTTCGTTAGTGAATCAACTGCTGCATACGGCCACGCATGATCAGTTACCTTTGTTAGCCGCGGCGCGTGATAAACGGATTATTGGTGCTAAGCGTATCCCACAACGTAATCTTATGGTGCCTCGTTTCAGTTACGATCAGGCGATGGAGCAGCTTCATGCTGATCCGCCAAACTGGCCAGTACCTACCCGCGATGTCAGTGAAATTCGTTTAGCGATTAAATATCGCCCGCATAAACGCAGTAAAAAATTACTGGGCAGCACGGCAACCTTGTATCTGGATATTATTGATTACCCTGGTGAATGGTTGTTGGATTTACCACTGTTAAATTTGGATTTTTATACTTGGTCGGCTCAGCAGTTTAATGCGTTACATGGTCAACGTGCAGAGTTAGCGAAACCTTGGTTAAACGCGATAGATAAGCTTGATCTTGAACAAGAAGCGAATGAAGCGCAATTGGCCGAGATTGCTGCGCTTTATACTGATTATCTTCATCAATGCAAGTTGCATGGTTTGCATTGGGTTCAACCGGGACGTTTTGTATTACCAGGAGAACTTGCGGGAGCGCCGGTGTTGCAGTTTTTTCCTTGTCGTCATGTTGATCCACAAAATAAACCTGCAAAAAACTCGATGTTAGGATTACTGCTCTCGCGCTATCAAGAGTATCAAAATAAGGTCGTTAAGGCGTTTTATAAACAACACTTTGCTACGTTTGATCGGCAAATTGTTTTGGTCGATTGTTTATCGCCTTTAAATGCTGGTCATGAAGCGTTTTTGGATATGCGTTGTGCACTAGAACAGATTATGCACAGTTTTCGTTATGGTCGCAGTGGCTTACTCAGCCGTTTATTTTCACCGAAGATTGATAAAGTGCTTTTTGCGGCCACCAAAGCCGATCATGTGACGCCTGATCAGCATCCGAATATGGTGTCATTGCTGCAGCAGATGATTCATCCGGCTTGGCAACATGCCGCTTACGAAAATATTGAGATGCGTTGTATCAGTCTTGCGTCGATTCGAGCGACTCAATCGGGCTATGTTGAGAGTCATCATCAAAAAATTTCGGCTATTCAAGGGATCGATGTACAAGGGCAACCGATCACTCTATACCCCGGAGATGTCCCGAAAAAACTACCTCATCCTGACTATTGGCAGCATCATCAGTTTAAGTTTATTGCTTTTCGTCCTATGCCGAGTCTCGACGATCAACCTTGTCAGCACATTCGGATGGATAAAGCATTAGAGATCTTGATTGGGGATAAATTGACATGACGGATTTAAAAAATCAGCAAATTTTTAATCAACCACTCAAGCAAACCGAGCCTGAACCAGTCATCGCTGCATCTGCGACCTTTAATGATCAGCAGCGGTTTATTACCGAGTCAAGCATAGCGCCGGAAACCGAATTAGAGAGCCAGCTTGAACAAGTCATTCGTCCTAAGCGGAAGAAAAAATGGATGGTAGTGAGTCTATTGATTGCTTTTTCTACCTTACTCGGTTGGCAAGCAATAGAGAGTATTTATACCGCGATCCAATCGGCTAACTGGCTTGATCTGGCTTGGGTTATTTTGTTGACGCTCTTAGCGAGCTTGGGTATTGGGCGTTTAGGGAAGGAGCTGTGGACACTGCGTCGCTTACGTCAGCATTTTTCTGTGCAAGAGCAAGCCGAGCAATTGATCCAGCAAGATGGGCTAGGGCAAGGACAAGTTTTTTGTACGATGCTAGCCAATAAAAGTCACACTAACTTGCATAGTAGTGCTTATCAACGCTGGTTGAAGAGTATTGATAATAGCCACAGCGATGCTGAAATCATCGAGTTATATGATGCGATGGTGGTCAATGAACAAGATAAACAGGCCACTCAAATCGTCTCACGCTATGCCACTGAAGCCGCCGTATTGGTAGCGATCAGTCCTTTAGCCTTAGTGGATATGTTATTGATCGCTTGGCGTAATTTTACGATGATTGATCGTTTAGCAGACGTGTATGGCATTGAGCTTGGTTATTGGTCTCGTTTACAGCTATTTAAAGCCGTATTAGTCAACATGGCGGTCGCAGGAGCGAGTGAATTGGCCATTGATGCTAGCATGGATCTGTTATCGATGGATCTGACTAAAAAACTCTCTGCTCGTGCAGGTCAAGGGCTCGGAGTTGGGCTACTGACCGCTCGTTTAGGTCTAAAAGCCATTTCGCTACTTAGGCCATTACCGTGGCAAAAGAATCGAGTGGTTAAGTTGAGTGCAATACGTAAACAAATCGTGGCAAAAATTACTGCTTTGGTAAGCCAATAATTCGCTTTATGAAGCGCATTGTTGGCTTGGTTACAGAAAGTATTGGGGCAAGCCAGAGGATTTAACGAGAATCACTTGACGCTGTGCTGAGGTTGATAGAAACTACTGTCAACTTTTCGTGACACTTTCTGCTTAGGATAACATTCAGTGCGTCTAGAAGTCATTTGTGAAGATAGACTCGGCTTAACCCGAGAGCTTCTTGAGATCCTCGCTTCAAAAAAAATCGATTTGCGAGGTATCGAAATTGATGTGATAGGCATTATTTATCTTAATTGCCCAGATATTGATTTTGATACTTTCAGTGAATTAATGGCGGAAATTCGCCGTATTTCTGGCGTCAAAGATGTTCGTAAAATTCAGTTTATGCCGATGGAACGTCATAATACTGAACTGATTTCCTTGCTCAATAATCTACCCGATGCCGTCTTAGCGATTGATCTAAAAGGCTTTGTCGATATGGCCAATCAAAGTGCCTTAGCACTCTTGAATAAGGCCAGTGAGGAAGTGATCGGAACGCCCATTTCTCAAGTGTTACCGCTGTTTAATTTTTCACGTTGGGTCGATGGCAGTAAAGCGCCGATTCGTGAAGCGGTTGTGATTGACGGGCTAGACTATACCATGGAGCTAATGCCAGTTTATATTGGTAATTCAGCCCATGATGCCACGTTAGCGAGCTCGATGATGATCTTACGTTCTAAGGTCACCACAGTACATGGCCACGATCGATTATCGATACACAATTCACTAGGTTTTGAGCATTTTGTTGGTGTATCTAATCGCCATAAGGCATTGATAAATCATGCTAAAAAATTAGCTATGCTCGATCAGCCGTTATTAATTGAAGGTGAAACGGGGACCGGAAAAGAGATGCTCGCTCGAGCTTGTCATCACCGTTCTCACCGCTCTACCGCTCCCTTTTTAGTGTTAAGCTGTGCCTCTATGCCGGATGATGTCGCAGAAACGGAGCTTTTTGGGCATGCTCCGGGCTCTTTTAATCATCAACAAGGGCATAAAGGGATTTTTGAACAAGCGAACGGTGGTACGGTATTTTTAGATGAAATTGGCGAAATGAGCCCTCATCTACAGATCAAATTGTTGCGCTTCTTACAAGACGGAACCTTTCGTCGAGTTGGCGAAGAGCATGAAATTCATATCGATGTCCGAGTGATTGCCTCTACTCGCCATAATTTGGCCGAATTGGCTGATTCAGGCACGTTCCGGGAAGATCTGTTCTATCGACTGAATGTATTAACCTTGCGTATTCCAGCACTGCGCGAGCGTCCTAGCGATATTCAACCGCTTTTGGAGCTCTTTGTAACCAAACACAGCCATAAATTAGGCATGGTGAAGCCGCAATACGCCGAAGGTTTAGTGGATCAGTTAATGCAATATCCATGGCCAGGTAACATACGCCAGTTAGACAATATGGTGTTGCGTGCGTTGACAGAAATGGATGGCGAACAATTGCAGGTCGATTATTTTCATTTGCCAGCGGTAGACAGTAGCGGCTTGAGCTTATCGACGGTAAACCTTGATGGCTCGCTTGATGACATTATGAAAGACTATGAATCACAAATTTTAGACAAGCTTTACCAGTCGTTTCCATCCAGTCGAAAACTCGCTAAACGTTTGAATGTTTCACATACCTCAATAGCCAATAAGTTACGTGATTATGGGATTAGGAAACGTTAATGGCTAAGGGAACAACAGCGATGTTGGTCAGTGATGGGGAGATTCTTGTACGCAGTGCTCAATTAGCGGATGCTAAAGCACTGGCTGATTATTTTGTGACTAATCGTGATTATTTAAAACCGTGGGAGCCTCAACGCGAAGCGGCTTTTTTTGAAGTTACCGGTTGGCAGCAGAGATTAATCAAACTGGAAGAGTTGCATCGTTTAGCTCTCGGATACTATTGCTTAATCATTGAGGTGAATAGTCAACAAATTGTTGGCACGATTTCGTTCAGTAACGTCACGCGTTTTCCCTTTTATGCTTGTCACGTTGGCTACTCGTTAGCCGAGTCTGCCCAAGGGCGTTATATTATGACTCGGGCACTTCATATGGCCTGTGAATCTTTGTTTAAACAACAAAACATGCATCGTATTATGGCGGCTTATATGCCAACGAATCATCGCAGTGCTGCGGTACTTGAGCGAGTTGGCTTTATCCGAGAAGGGTTGGCCAAAGATTATTTATTAATTAATGGTCAATGGCAGGATCATGTGCTGGTTTCGTTGATTAATCCAAACTGGCAAGCCAGTACTTCAATCAATCGATAAGTCACTTTTCATTCGCCGTTTATTTAGGTATCTCATTTTATTTATTACCAGCATGCGCTGGTTTAACGTCTAAGGACATCTCATGTCGTATTTGCCTTTGGAACAGTATTCAAGAAAATGGATTTTCACGCATCAATCAATGCCCGTGTCCGAGAGTGATCAAGCACAGATAAAACCGATGAGCCCGTCACGCTCAGCTCAGTTTTGGAAAGAAAACATCAGTGCGCAAAGTCCAGATGCTGAGCGTTTTAGCTCGCAAGACTGGCCCAAGAAAGCCGCGAGTTGGCAGCAAGACATCTCATGGATGGAAGCATGGGAAAGTGATGACCCTGCTTTACCAGCAGCGATACTGGAACACATTGATTGGCAAGATGATGTAACGGTTTATTTTTGTTATGAGAAATACAATGTGATTGAAACCAAATGGTCGGTGTTTAAAAACCATTGGAAGAACTTTTTATTCTACGACGATGGTCCGATTTTAATAGGCCGCCGTCGTGCGCAAGCATTATGGTTTCAAACCAACGGCTCAGTAAAAATTGGTCAGCGTTTGTAGACTCTGTTGAGTTCGTTTTGAGTTTCAAAAAAAGGGGAGAGTGTATTAACAAAATAAATACACTCTCTCTTTGTTGAGAGGTTACGAAGTGACAGTCTTCCTACGTTGAGCACTTAAGGTGCTGCCCATTGATGCACTGATGATCATACCGATAGCGAACCATTGTGACAGCGCTAATCTTTCATCTAAAATCATAAATCCTGCCATGGCGGCGACGGCGGGTTCTAGACTCATTAGTACACTGAAATGCTGGGTAGATAGGCGGTTTAACGCCATCATTTCCAAACTGTAAGGCAATGCACTAGATAGAATCGCGACGGTAATCGCCATCGGTAGTATTGACCAAGTAAAGATCGTGGATGATGCGCTATAAGCGCCAATCGGGAAAATAAACAGCGCCGCGACGGTCATACCGATAGCGACTGTCATGCCACCGGAACCAACCGTACCAGCTCGTTGCCCAAACCAAATATACCCAGCCCAGCAACCGCCAGCAGCCAATGCGAGCGCAACTCCAATGGGATCGAGGGCATCAACTCCCCGCATATCGGGCAGTAACAACGCCATACCAGATATCGCCAAAGCAACCCAAA
This sequence comes from Vibrio sp. A8-1, assembly GCF_013048685.1. Lineage (NCBI taxonomy): Bacteria > Pseudomonadati > Pseudomonadota > Gammaproteobacteria > Vibrionales > Vibrionaceae > Vibrio > Vibrio sp. A8-1. Next base: position 118,870 of record NZ_VHTC01000010.1, on the reverse strand, counting down.
CCAAATCGAGCTTACGTTTTGAAGAAAATAGCGCGAGGAGTAGTGGGCCGGTAAATTCTAAAGCGACACCAATCCCTAATGGAATACGTTCGATAGCAAAGTAAAATAAGATTTGCATTCCGCCTAAACTTGCCCCGTAGATGATCATCGATCGCCACTGCGCAAGGCTTAACGATAATCGCCACGGGCGAAAAATGAGCAATAAAATACAAGCAGAGATACTCACGCGCAGGGCAACCGTTCCACCAGGACCGACGATAGGAAACAGTTGTTTAGCGATTGAGGAGCCTGATTGTATAGCCATCATTGCGATCAGTAGGCAACCTACCGCAAAAAGAACGGGTGATTTCTGGGTCATATACTCTTTTACTTGAAGTGGGTAATCTAAAAGGTTCCCAGCGATATATTGGACAGACAGTCCGTTATTGCTGGAATTCGCTAGGATAGCGTGAGGCGATCGAGGTCAGCCTAAAGAAGGGTTATTCTGCCTGAAATAAAACAAATGGCAATGGTAACAGGATATGAATTTTCTTTTGCTACAAACGCCTAAACAACATTTGTTGGTAAGTTTCATCATGGTCGCTGAGCGTAATCGTCCCCTTATCGATAGAAATAAGGGGACTGGTAGTTGAGTGAATCTAGAAAAGGATCAACGCCTCAAAGACTCACTGGCCTGACAAGTAGATAAGATAGGTTTAACTCCACTACTTAACGTAAAAACGCGGATTAGCCGTGCCCCATATGGTGTAAAGCTCAGGGAAGATAATATCGCTATGCGTTTCAATATCGTCGACACTGATTTGTTTTTTGCCTTGAGCTCCAAACAGTACTACCTCTTGTCCAGGTTTAACGCCTTTAATAGTAGAGACGTCAACCATGGTGGTATTCATTGAGGTAACTCCGACTACGTTTGCCCACTGACCATTGATCAGCACTTGCGCTTTATTGCCCATTTTTCGTGGATAGCCATCAGAATAACCCACTGGCAAATTGGCCAATACGGTGTCACTGTCGGTGATATGAGTGCTGTCATAACCTACGGTTTTGCCTGTTGGTAGGTGATGCAGTGACGCGATGCGAGTTTTAAATGAGACAATAGGGAGGTATTCTGGATTGGTTGGTAAATCGCCATACAACACGCCACCAGGGCGAACCATGTCCAATTGAGCTTCGGGTACATTGAGCGCCGTATATGAGTTAGCAACGTGAAACTGAACCTCTTCGCGTTTCAATGGCCCTTGCTCAACCAGCCAATTAGCATGTTGGTTAAAGGTGGCTAATTTGGCACGAATATCATCCGGATTATAATTGGGGAAATGTGTCATGATCCCAACAATTTGTAAGCCTTTTTGCTGAGTAATGCTGAGCGCTTCCTGTTTCCCTTTTTCATGGCTCATATCAACGCCATTACGGCCCATACCACCATCATTTAACGCTAAATGCGCTTTGATAGGCGTACCTAAACGCTGACCTAATTGAGCAAGATCCATCGCTTGTTGTTTGGTGCCGATCAACTCTTCAATGTTCAACTCGGCGACAGCGGCAATTTCGTTAATGGTTGCAGAACGAACACGCATCAGTTGACCTTGAAAGCCACTTTCGCGTACCGCGCGGGCTTCAGCGTTACTGGTGATGGCGACACAAGGAATGCCTTGTTCGATGACCGTCGGCATTAAACCACGGATGCCATTACCATAAGCGTCAGCTTTCATCACTGCACAAATTTTACTGCTTGGGTTAATGTGAGATTTAAACTGTTCAATATTGGTTTTAAATTGACCTAGGTTGATTTCGAGCCAAGCATTGGATTGCGCGATTTGCTCAGCAGAAGGGACGGTAGTATCAAGCGCTAATGGAGCAGAATGGCTGAGAAAAGAAGGTAAGGTGCTCGCCAAAGCGATAGAAAGTAGCGTAGCTTTAAAATGCATAATGTCTCCAAATCGGGGGGGCATAAAATTTAAAAATCGAATTTCGCTTAACTTTATATGACAATCAGTATAGCGAGAATCTCAGGGTGTTTTGATAAGGCGTTAGAATAGGCGTTTAATCTGTGATGGGCGTTTGAAAAAACAAACGGAAGGGAAGTCCGCGAAGATAAACGACGCCCCAACAACACAAACGCCTACTGTCTGTTTAGAGAGTAGGCGTTTTATAGAGTATTCTAAACGGTTGTTAGAATAACGTATTTTACTGAAGTTTGAAACGCATCATCGAATTTTGTAATGATACTGATAGTTGTGCCAATTCGGTACACGCTTGTGCAGTTTGATTGGCACCTTGAGCCACTTCTTGAGAGGCGTGGTGAATATTTTCTATATTACGCGTTAACTCATCGGCCACCGAGTCTTGTTGGCTACAAGCGCTGGCAATTTGCGCCCCCATATCGGCCACTTGAGCAATAGATTGCTCGATAGAGTGCATGAGTTGTTGTGAATGGTTACCTTGCTCAACGCAATTATCAATACTTGAACATGAGCGATCAGTACCTTCTTTGGCCTGTTTGGCCATGTTTTGCAGTTTTTCGATAATAGAGGTAATTTCACCTGTCGAATCTTGTGTACGTCCGGCAAGAGTTCGAACCTCATCGGCCACCACGGCAAAGCCTCGACCAGATTCACCAGCGCGGGCCGCTTCAATGGCTGCATTGAGTGCAAGTAAGTTGGTTTGATCGGCAATACCACGAATAACATCGACAATCATATTGATTTGATTGGATTGTTGTTCAAGTTCAGAAACCGTTTGACCCGTTTGAGTAATGATTTCTGCGACTTGGCCGATAGCGTTAACCATCAGTTTATTGTCGCGCGCGCCTTCTTGAACTTGTTTATTGGTGGTATCAATTTCTTGCGCCGAGTTTTCGGTATTACTGGCAACATCAGCGACAGCCGCCTTCATCTCATTCATCGCAGTCGCTACTTGTGTGATTTGATCTTGCTGCTCTTGCATGCCTTGAGCTGCTTGAGAGGAAATTTGTGACATCTCTTCTACTGCGCTGCTCAGTTGGGTCACTGCTGAAATGGTCTCTTCAATTAATTGGCGAAGATTGTTTTGCATAACCATCGAGGCATCGGCCAACTCACCGAGCTCGTCATTGCCAATCGCTTGTCGATTGAGTTTTTGTGATAAATCACCTTTGGCAATCGCATTCGATTGTGCGACCACTAACTTTAATGGCCCACAAATGATCTGCGTTATAAAATAGGTAACCAGCGCCATAATAACTAAGATCGCGATATTGATGATACTCGAACTCACATCAATCCGATTGACGGCTTTAAGGATGTAGTCTTTATTGCCATCCATCGCTTGGCTAAGAATTTTCGATAGTTTCTCTATGTCGATTTCAATTTGACGAAAATCTTGATTAGAACGGTTTAAAATTTCCAAGGCCTTAATCTGCTCGTTGGCTGCTAATGCCTGATTGAATTCAACCATGGTTTGATTGTAGCTTTGCCAATGACGCATCAGTTGACTGAAGATACGTTCTTCTTCACCGGGCCAAATATCTTGCCCGTATTTTTTAACTCCGCCTCGATTTCTTGTTGAAATTGACGGCTTTGATTGAGTCGATTGGTAATATCGCTGCGATCGCTAGAAAGTAATGAAGCAAATTGAGTGCGACGCCAATAAGACAGTTTATCACCAATATTATCGACCGCTTCAAAAGCGGGGAAGGTGTCTTCGGTAAAGTTAATGAGTTGATTTTTAATCTCACGGTGTTCTGTATGTAAAAACCAAGCAAATAAAATGTTGATAAGAGCAATGAGCCCAAATCCGCTGGCTAATTTTTTGCTAATCGACATATTTTTTAAAAACATGAATAAGCTACCTTACATTGGGTGGATTGGATTGGCACCAAACACAACTCCCTTGTGCACTTATTATCCAACAATGATTTGTTAGATATCCATAATCTGTGACTTTGGTTCAATTAATTGTGTATTTTATCACTATTTTTATTACCTGTGTTGCTAGTTATAAAAATAGTCAATAAATCATCAAAAAGAGAGCTGGTGACTAAAAAATTTTTCCTCACAAGATGAGATCAGGACGAGGTTTTGCTGATTTTCCGCGCTAGTGATTGAAACTAATAGATATTCGTTGATCTACCCCTAAGTATTTCTTTCAGGTATAGGCATAATTCATGGTGGCTTCGAACTGTAACTATTTGTAATAGTTATTAACTTACAAGAGTTATTAACTAACAAAAGTTATCAACGGGTCGTGGATAAGCGATCTGGCCATTATTCGTGGTTTTTATGCACATTGTCTCAGGAAGAGTAACTATGATACGCCCCTATATTAAGTACATTGTCCCGTTAGCGATTCCCTTATTGATCCTCCTTTTACCCCTCTCTGCTTTTCCTTTTGAGGGGCTGACCATTATTCAACAGCGAGTGATTGCGATTTTCCTGTTAGCGGCCTTATTGTGGGTATTTGAACCGATCCCGATTTATGCCACTTCAGTGGTGATCATTGTTTTAGAACTACTGATGTTATCGGATAAAGGCTTGTGGCTATTTAAAAGTAACCAGCATCTTGCGGAATTTGGTGGGTTATTAAAACATAGTGACATCATGGCGACTTTTGCTAGTCCGATCATTATGTTATTTCTCGGCGGGTTTTTCTTAGCCATGGCGGCGACTAAGTACCGTTTAGACGTCAACTTGGCCAGGGTATTACTCAAGCCTTTCGGTCAAAATCCTAAATTTGTGATGTTAGGTTTGATGTTGATCACCGGTATTTTCTCAATGTTTATGTCCAATACCGCAACCACCGCCATGATGCTCTCGATTTTAACGCCGGTTATCGCCGTTTTTGGCCCGAAGGATCCGGGCAGAATTGCTTTCGCCTTATCGATTCCGGTTGCCGCTAATATAGGTGGTATTGGTACACCCATTGGAACGCCGCCGAACGCAATCGCCTTAAAATATTTGGTGGGCGATAACTTAATCACGTTTGGTGAATGGATGGCTTTTGGTGTGCCTTTTGTGATCGTATTAATGGCGCTGGCTTGGGTGCTGATTGGATTTATGTATCGAGCAGAACAAAAAACCATTGAATTAAGTATTAAAGGTAAATTTCTTAAAACGCCGAAAGCGATGGTGGTTTATCTCACCTTCACACTGACCATTTTATTATGGTTAATGGGATCGACGCATGGCATGGACTCTTATACCGTGGCGTTAATTCCGGTTGCGGTGTTCTCGGTGACAGGGATCATCAATAAAGAAGATTTGAAAAAAATCTCCTGGGATGTGTTGTGGTTAGTCTCTGGTGGTATAGCGCTGGGTTTAGCGCTTGATAAAACAGGATTAGCGGAATTAGTGGTTAATAGCATTCCTTTTGATCATTACTCGCCTTATGTCGTGTTATTTGGTGCGGCGTTCTTATGTTTATTGATGGCGAATTTTATGTCGCACACCGCGACAGCAAACTTATTGATGCCAATTATGGCGGCATTGGGTACCTCTATGGTATCGCTTACCCCATTGGGCGGTGAGTTAACTTTAATTCTCGTCGTTACTTTTGCAGCTTCGCTAGGGATGTCACTGCCGATCAGTACTCCGCCTAATGCTCTCGCTCATGCGACCGGTCATGTACAAAGTCATCAAATGGCACGAGTTGGCGTTATCCTTGGTATTGTTGGTGTGTTGATGAGTTTTGTGATGATTTGGTTTTTACACTTTATTGGACACATTGGTTAATTAATGATGCTGGAAAACATGGATCCACAGATGCAGGTATTAGTTGAGCGTTATTTTACTCATGCTCAGCGCTGCATCTGTTTACCCAGTGGCTCGATAATTCTTAAGCAAAATGGCTATAACGATCGCCTCTATTACGTAAAATCAGGTGAGCTACTCGGTCAATTTAGAGAAAAAGAGGGGAAGGCGATTCCGATTTTTTCGGCCTCAGCGGGTGCCTTTATCGGTGTACACAGTTTTTTTTCTGGTCATTGGATAGCGTCTTCCACAGTGATTGCGCAAACTGATGTTGAGCTCGGTTGGATTGACCGACATACGCCAGTGATTGAGCCACAACAGTTCGGTCCGCTGAGTACCCAGTTTATGCCCGTGATTGTGGCTGAGCTTTCGCGTCGTCAACGACGCGCAATGCAAGAAGCGGTTGCCAAAGAAAAGGCGCTTGAGCGGTTACATATGGCGGAACAAATGACGACCTTAGGTCAGTTAGCCGCTGGTATTTCTCATGAATTGAACAACGCAATTGGCGTGGTAAGCAGTAAAACAGAACGGTTAGAAAGCTTATTTATCGAGTTGTTGCATGAAGTGCATCCCGAAGCCAGTCAGTTTTTTGATTTTGGTTTGCTGTATGGGCAAAAAGTGTCGTCGAGTGAAGCGCGCGAACGTGGCGCACACTTTGCGCAGCGCTATCAATTGCCGAAAAATCTCGCTCGTGAATTAGCTCGGGCAGTACCGGAGGAGACACTGTCCGCTCATTGGCTGGCCAATCCACATTTAGCGATTCGCTATTGGCAAATGGGGCGTGATTTACACGATTTACGTGTTGCCTCGAAACATGTGGTTGGGATCGTTAAATCGGTTAAACAATTAGGGCGTAGCGAGATCCATTTTGATGAGCAGTTGGATCTGAATGACACACTAAATCGGGCATTAGCATTATTGCAAAGTGATTTACGTCGAGTCTCGGTGCGGATGCGTCCCGGCGGATTACCAATCTTAAAGGGGTCGCAGACCGAATGGGTACAAGTGTGGGTGAATATCATTAAAAATGCTTGTGATGCGATGCTCCAAACCGAGCATCCGGAAATAGATATCCATACTCGTTATGATAAACAACGCATTTTGATCACCATTGCCAATAATGGGCCAGAAATTGATGAAGCCACACGGCGGAGAATATTTCAGCCCAGTTTTACCACTAAAAAAGAGGGGTTGTCGTTTGGTCTTGGGTTAGGGTTGGCGATTGTTAAGCGTATCGTGACCAGTTATGGCGGAACTACGGTTGTCAAAAGCAATCATGAGAAAACGATTTTCAGGATAAAACTACCAGTCGAGGATGGATATGGAGAAGCTTAATATTATTTGTGTCGATGACCAAAGGGAAGTGCTCAGTGCGGTGTTGCAAGACTTGCAACCGTTAGCGAGTTGGTTGCAGATAGAAGATTGTGAATCAGCAGATGAAGTACTGCAATTGATGGACGAATTAGACGCTGAAGGTGAGTTTATTGCTCTGATTATTTCCGATCATGTGATGCCAGGAAAAACGGGGATTGAACTACTCAGCGAGATCACACAAGATCCTCGTTTTATCGGCACGAAAAAGGTCTTACTCACTGGACAAGCGACCCACTCTGATACGATTAATGCGATAAACACCGCAGGCATCAACCGTTATTTTGATAAACCATGGAGTGCAGAAGCGTTGATCGCCTGTGTTAGACAGCTAGTGACAGAATTTATTTTTGACAAAGGGTTGGATTACACGCAGTGGCATCAAGAGTTGGATCAAAACGTGGTGCTAACTCGCGTACGCTAAATTTAACCTCAACTCAGCGTGATGATTAGCTCACGCTGAGTTTGCTATTTTTGCTATTTCAGCTCGTCGGTTTGAGTCGATTTAGTGTGATCTTGACACGGTGTCTTACAATTACAGACTTTATCAATCTCAACCTTTGCTAGACCGCCACAACTACCTTGAATCGGTTTTCGCCGAGCCATCACGCCAATGCTCATTAAGAGCACCATCAATAGAAAAACACCAAAAGCGATCAAGTACACCATGTTTATGACTCCTTTTGTTCTTCGTATGGGTTAGCGGTGAATCGTAAAAATACGCTGTAACTTTTTTAACGTTGTTGGGTTGAGTTTAGTCCTTGCCTGCGAAGAATGACAACCTTGCTTTGTTTGGCAGGATTTCTGATTTTTATGAATCGAAGGACGAGCGTAAGCCAGATCAGTGATTTCCTGAAGTTCAGTAAGAGTTAGCTGAGCCAATGAGCGGCGAGCTGGATAGGCGAAGACTTTGATACCTAGCTTAAATAGCGTCGATAGCATCGCCTGACCAATATTTTTTACAATTACAGCATCGACTTTATGTTGCCGTAACAGCTCAAGCAGCGCCGCTTTTTGAGCGCAGCGTTGAGCTGGGTCATGAGGTTCAGTGATGACAACACTTTGCTGCTCGGTCACAGAGTTAATCAATAAAAATTCGGATGCTTTGGAAAAATGGGGACTGAGTTTTTGACCTTGGCTGGGAATGGCATAGATCATATCAATATTCCTATTGTGGTGAGAGAAGAGTGAGAAGTGAATATTGTGCGCTAGTAATTAGCATATGCCAATTATTTTTTGTATTTTCCCTGTTTGCTGATCTAAGAAATCGTGGGTTCATCTTTAAGTAGACGCATTGATTGTCGACAATATTTCATTGGGATAAATCGACAATGCGACGTAACAATCAATAACAGTTAACTTTCCCTTAAAATAAGAGGTTTTTATTCGATTTTTGGATTGTTGTTGCGATGTTTTTTTGTGCGACCTTAGTCTAAATTGTCGCCGATTTTCTTGATTGTCGACAATTGCTTGTTTATGGTAAGCGGTATCAGCAAGTTGAGGTTGTTCGTATTAACCACCCATAAGCTTGATGAGCTCAGCGTAATGACTTATGCAAGGTAGAAGAGCCAAGTGAATAAACACGCAGATAACGAAAAAGAACATACTAAATCGGAAAGTTTAACTGAGTTTTTGATAGAGGCGATTGTCTCTGGCGACATTGCTCCTGGAAGTAAAATCTCTGAGCCTGAGTTAGCTAAACATTTTCAGGTCAGTCGAGGGCCTTTACGTGAAGCGTTGATGCGGATTGAAGGCTTAGGTTTAATCGAGCGTATTCCTCATGTTGGGGCCAGAGTGATTAAGCTTTGTCAAGAAAAGCTGGTGGATCTGTACGGCGTAAGAGAAGCGTTGGAAGGAATGGCGGCTCGTTTAGCGGCGCGTCATATTACCGAAGACGAATTGTCTAGCTTAGAGCAACTACTTATCACGCATTCTCGTCATATCGAACAAGTCGATGGGGCGGGCTATTTTCATCAATACGGTGATTTTGACTTTCACTATCGAATCATTCAAGCCAGTCGTAACCCACAATTGATTCGGTTGCTGTGCGATGAGCTTTACCATTTGCTGCGTATGTATCGATATAAATCGCCTCGTTCTCATTCTCGACCGATTGCCGCCCTTGAAGAACATAAATTTATTCTGCAGGCGATACGTCACCGTGATGAAGAGTTAGCGGAGATGTTGATGCGCAGACATATTGCTTACAGCCGGCGTTTAATTGAACAGCAAATTCAGCTCGACAGCCATACTAAGGAGTGTTTATGAGCATCAGTCCGGGAGCTAAATTTAAGCTTGCCCTTCACCAGCAGCAACCTTTGCCCATTGTCGGTACGATTAATGCGTATTGCGCGATGATGGCTAAACAGATCGGCCATCAGGCCATTTATCTATCCGGCGCAGGCGTCGCCAATGCATCCTATGGATTGCCGGATCTTGGCATCACCGCATTAAATGACGTACTGATCGATGTTGAGCGGATCACGAATGCTTGTGATTTACCCTTATTGGTGGATATTGATACCGGATTTGGCGGCGCGTTTTCGATTGCTCGGACGATCAAGCTAATGGAAAAAGCAGGGGCGGCGGCGGTTCATTTGGAAGATCAAGTGGCTCAAAAACGTTGTGGCCATCGTCCAAATAAAGCCATTGTTAGCCAACAGGAGATGGTTGACCGACTCAAAGCTGCGGTCGATGCTCGTCACGATGATGATTTTGTGATCATGGCGCGTACTGATGCACTGGCCAACGAGGGGATGGACAAAGCCATTGAAAGAGCGATTGCTTATGTTGAGGCGGGGGCCGATATGTTGTTTCCCGAAGCGATGACGCAATTGGATCAATATCAACAGCTTGTTTTGGCATTACAATCGGCAACCGGAAGAAACGTACCGATTCTTGCCAATATGACCGAGTTCGGGCAAACCCCACTGTATAGCAAAGCGCAATTGGCGGAAGTTAACGTTGCCATGGCCTTGTATCCTCTCAGTGCGTTTCGTGCCATGAACCACGCTGCAGAAATGGTTTACCGCCACCTATTGGACAACGAGCATCAACAGGCGTTATTAGACGGGATGCAAACCCGTCAGGAGCTTTACCACTATCTCGATTATCACGCCTATGAGCAAACGCTGGATACGCTATTTTCAAAAGGCAAATCTTAAGCTTTTCTACGCTGGAATGATAAGCACAATGAGGTGGTTTATCGCGACAAGAGGATTGTCGCTTTAACCTCCAACCTTGAATCAACCAAACTTAATGCGAAAAGGAGTTCATCATTATGTCTTGTCCCTCATCCGCAGGCGCGGGATTACGTGGTCAAAGTGCTGGCAGCACGGCACTGTGTACGGTGGGTAAAACCGGTACTGGTTTGACCTACCGCGGTTATGACATTACCGATTTAGCCAACCATGCTCAATTTGAAGAAGTGGCTCATTTATTATTGATTGGGCACTTACCGACTCAGCGTGAGTTAGACAACTTTAAAGCGCGTTTGATGGATTTACGAAGTTTACCTCCCGCGCTCACCGAGGTATTAGAGCGGATCCCCGCGACGGCTCATCCGATGGATGTCTTACGCACTGGCTGCTCGATGTTGGGTAATATCGAACCAGAGCAAGAGTTTACTCAGCAGTTAGCCAGTGCCGAGCGAATGTTAGCTCTCTTTCCTGCCATTATTACTTATTGGTACCGTTTCAGTCATCATGGAGTCAGGGTTGATACTCAGCAATACGATGAAGATTCTATCGGTGGCTATTTTTTGGCAATGCTCAGCGATCAAGCGCCGAGTGAGTTGTTTAAACAAGTTATGCATTGTTCTTTAATTTTATACGCTGAGCATGAGTTTAATGCGTCAACCTTTACCGCTCGCGTGTGCGCGTCCACCTTGTCTGATCTGCATTCTTGTATCACGGCCGCGATTGGTTCATTGCGTGGACCACTACACGGTGGAGCCAATGAAGCGGCAATGGCGATGATAGAGCCGTGGACGACGGCAGAGCAAGCCGAGCAACATCTGCTGCGGATGTTGGCGGAGAAGCAGACCATCATGGGTTTTGGGCATGCGATTTACCGTGAATGCGATCCACGTAATGCCTTGATCAAGCAGTGGGCTAAGCGCTTATCCGAGCAGGTGGGCGATAGCCATCTTTATGCGGTTTCTGAACGAGTGGAAGCCGTGATGCAGCGCGAGAAAAATTTATTTTGTAATGCCGATTTTTTCCACGCTTCGGCCTATCACTTTATGGGTATTCCGACCAAACTCTTTACCCCAATTTTTGTGCTGAGCCGTTTAACGGGTTGGGCTGCACATGTGTTTGAGCAGCGGGCTAATAATCGGATTATTCGTCCAAGCGCGGACTATATTGGGCCCGAGCCTCAAGACTGGGTTCCGATAGACCAGCGTGGCTAATCGTGACGCTGTCACTCGCTGTAATGGATTACTGAGGATCAAAGAAAGAGAATGAAGAGTCGTTTTAGACAAACCTTACCCGGAACCGAAATAGATTACTTTGACGCTCGCGCAGCGATTAACGCCATCAAGCCTGATGCGTATCAGAGGCTGCCTTATACCTCGCGGATACTGGCCGAAAATCTGGTGCGCTGTTGTCCTGGTGAGCAACTTACGTCAGCATTAACACAGTTGATTGAGCGTAAGCAAGATCGGGATTTTCCTTGGTATCCTGTGCGTGTAGTGTGTCATGATATTTTAGGTCAAACTGCTTTGGTTGATTTAGCCGGACTACGTGATGCGATTGCTGAGCAAGGCGGCGATCCAGCGCAAGTCAACCCCATCGTCGAAACGCAATTGATTGTTGACCATTCATTAGCGGTCGAGCACGCTGGTTTTGACGCCGATGCTTTAGCAAAAAATCGTGCGATTGAAGACCGACGCAATGAAGACCGTTTTCATTTCATTGAATGGTGCAAACACGCGTTTAAAAATGTCAGCGTGATCCCCGCTGGCAATGGCATTATGCATCAAATCAATTTAGAAAAAATGTCGCCAGTCATCCAACTGAAGCAAGGCGTTGCCTTCCCTGATACTTGTGTGGGGACCGATAGCCATACCCCTCATATTAATGCTCTTGGGGTTATTGCCATTGGTGTTGGCGGCTTAGAAGCGGAAACCGTCATGCTCGGCCGACCATCGATGATGCGTTTACCGGATATTGTCGGGGTAAAGCTTATCGGCCAGCGCCAAGCTGGAATCACCGCGACCGATATTGTATTAGCATTAACCGAATTTTTGCGTACGCAGCGAGTGGTCTCAGCTTATTTAGAATTTTTTGGTGAAGGAGCCCATCAACTGACGATTGGCGATCGCGCCACCATCGCCAACATGACGCCAGAATATGGTGCTAGCGCGGGTTTGTTCTATATCGATCAACAAACGCTACGTTATCTTCAGCTCACGGGCCGCGAACCAGATCAAATCGCGTTAGTTGAGCAGTACGCTAAACAGACTGGCTTATGGGCTGATGAGTTGCTCGAGGTGCAGTATGAAAGAGTCTTAACCTTTGATCTCTCTCAAGTCGAACGCACCATGGCTGGGCCTTCTCAACCCCATCGCTGTTTACCTACCTCACAATTGGTTGAGCGCGGTATCGCCCATACGCTAAGACAAGAGAGTACTCAATTCGGCTTACCTGATGGGGCGGTGATCATCGCAGCGATCACCTCATGCACCAATACCAGTAATCCGCGCAATTTGGTCGCGGCGGGATTACTTGCTAAAAAAGCCAATCAGCGTGGCTTGATACGTCAGCCTTGGGTGAAAAGCTCGTTTGCGCCCGGCTCTAAAGTCGCCAAACTGTACTTAGAAGAAGCCAACTTATTAACCGAACTTGAAACGCTAGGATTTGGGATTGTTGGCTACGCTTGTACAACCTGTAATGGAATGAGCGGTGCGTTGGATCCGGCCATTGAGCGAGAAATTCTTGCCCGTGATCTCTATACCACTGCAGTCTTATCTGGTAATCGTAACTTTGATGGGCGGATTCATCCTCATGCCAAACACGCTTTTTTAGCGTCACCACCGCTGGTCGTCGCCTACGCGATTGCTGGCAGTATTCGCTTTGATATTGAGCGAGATGCGCTTGGTGTGGACAGTCAGGGCAACCCGATTTACTTAGCGGATATCTGGCCGAGTGATGAAGAGATTGATGCCGTGGTCGAGAGTTGCGTTAAGCCGCAGCAATATCAGCACGTGTATATTCAAATGTTTCAGCTACAGGATTCGACTCAGCAAACATCACCGCTTTATGATTGGCGTCCTAACAGTACTTACATCCGACGCCCTCCTTATTGGCAAGGTGCGCTAGCTGGCAAGCCGAGTTTAACTGGCATGCGTCCGTTAGCGATTTTAGGTGACAATGTCACAACCGATCACCTTTCTCCTTCGAATGCGATTTTAGCGAGCAGTGCCGCCGGAGAGTATTTAACCAGCATGGGTGTTCCCGAAGCGGACTTTAACTCTTATGCGACTCATCGTGGCGATCATTTAACAGCGCAACGCGCCACGCTTGCTAACCCCAAACTATTGAATGAAATGGTCAAAGAGAACGGCGAAGTGATACAAGGCTCGCTAGCGCGGATTGAGCCAGAAGGGCGAGTTACTCGACTATGGGAAGCGATAGAAACCTATCTAGAACGTCAACAACCGTTAATCATTATTGCTGGTGCCGATTATGGCCAAGGTTCATCTCGTGATTGGGCGGCGAAAGGAGTACGTTTAGCTGGCGTTGAGGCGATCGTTGCCGAAGGCTTTGAGCGCATCCATCGCACCAATTTAGTCGGTATGGGGGTATTGCCGCTGCAATTTATGACAGGGATGAACCGTTTAACCCTTGATTTAGACGGCAGCGAGTTATTTGATGTCCGCGGAGTGATCCAGCCAAATGCCACACTTACGTTGACCATCACTCGCCGAGATCAGTCTTCTTTTTCGATTCCGGTGATTTGTCGCCTTGAAACGGAAGATGAACTCGACGTTTATCAAGCGGGCGGCGTATTGCCCCGTTTTGCTCAGCAATTTTTAGTGAAAGAGTAGCCCTTATGAGTGATATTAATTCTAAGATCTCTATTGCTTCAGATAGTACCGTTGGTTCAGCGCGGCAAATAAAAATTCCCGCTACCTATTTAAGAGGTGGTACCAGTAACGGCGTGTTTTTTAAGCTCTCCGATCTTCCTATTGATGCACAATCATCCGGTGAGTATCGCGATAGATTATTGTTGAGGGTTATCGGTAGCCCTGATGCTTATGGCAAGCAGATCGATGGTATGGGGGGCGGAAGTTCCAGTACCAGTAAAGTGGCATTGATTTCAAAAAGTCAGCAAGCGGATCACGATGTCGATTATCTGTTTGGCCAAGTCGCTATCGACCAACCACAGATTGATTGGAGTGGTAATTGCGGTAACCTTTCCGCTGCGGTCGGTCCTTTTGCGATAGAGGCTGGGTTGATTGACCCTGCTCGTATCCCTGAACAGGGTGTGGTGGAGGTAAAAGTATGGCAAACCAACATTAAAAAAACGCTGATCATTCATGTACCAATCGTCAACGGTCAAGTTCAAGAAATCGGTGATTTTCAGCTTGATGGCGTCGCGTTTCCTGCGGCTGAAATTCAGGTTGAGTTTATAGATCCTGCTGAGGGGCAAGGCGCGATATTTCCGACAGGGAATTTACGTGACTGCTTATCTATCCCCGGTCTTGGTGATATTGAAGTGACGTTGATTAATGCAGGGATTCCGACCATTTTTCTTGATGCTCACCGACTGGGTTATCAAGGCGATGAAGGGCAAGAGGTGGTCAACGCCGATCTTGAAATGCTCGCTAAGTTAGAAATGATCCGTGCCTATGGCGCGTTAAAAATGGGTTTGATTGAGCATTTAGAACAAGCTAAAGCGCGTCAACATACGCCTAAAATTGCTTTTGTAGCGCCATCGAAAGCCTATCTCACCGCTAGTGGAAAGCAGATTGAGAGTGCTGAAGTTGATCTCTTGGTGCGCGCTCTATCAATGGGGAAATTACACCATGCGATGATGGGAACCGCTGCCGTTGCGATTGCCGCGGCGGCTTGTGTTCCTGGCACGCTCGTCAACCAAGCCGCGGGAGGTGGTCAACGAAGTCAAGTCACTTTTGGTCATCCTTCTGGTACCTTAACGGTCGGCGCGACGATAGAAGGAATGATTATCGAAGGACAGACACAGCCCGTTTGGCAAATCACTAAAGCGGTGATGAGTCGCAGTGCACGAATTTTAATGCAGGGTTGGGTGCGAGTTCCTGCGCCTTAACCATTTTTTGGAGATAGTGTTGAGCTATCTCTATTGCCATACTAAGTGCAGCAATTGATTTGATTGTCAAAAGGAGTGGTTGAGCAAAGGTAAGTCGCATGACTCATTGAGCATTGACTGCAACTGAATGTCCTTTGGCGCTGAAATTTTATATTTTCTATATATCTCTCGTCTTGTTTTATACATTTTCTTTAAATCCATCTGATTAGTATGGGGGATCTCTATTCAGATAGGATGCGCTGAAAGCGCAATAGGAAAATGAAACCATCACAAAAAAGTACGTCTTCGCTTGCTCTATTGGCTGTCGGTATTGTTTATGGTGATATTGGAACTAGCCCTTTATACGCATTGAAAGAAGTGTTTTTTAGCCATCATCCCCTTATTATTAATCCAACCAATGTATTGGGAATACTCTCGTTAGTCTTTTGGGCATTTATTATCATCGTGTCGGTAAAGTATTTATTGTTCATCACCCAAGCGGATCAAAATGGTGAAGGCGGTATCTTAACCTTAGCGAGTATTGCCAAGACTCATTGTCCTCATTCATTCAAACCCGTGGTTCTGCTATTGGGTTTATTAGCCGCAGGGTTCTTTTTTGGTGAAGCGGTGATTACACCAGCGATGTCGGTGCTCTCTGCGGTTGAAGGGATAGCCGTGGCTAAAGCCAGCTTAGCGCCTTATGTCTTGCCAATTGCCTTAGCGATCATCTGCGCGTTATTTGCTATTCAAGTATTGGGAACAGAGTTGATTGGCCGTTTTTTTGCGCCAATTATGTTGCTCTGGTTTATCACACTGGGCGTTTTAGGTTTCATCGCTATCATCAAGCAACCACAGGTTTTGGCTGCAGTAAATCCATATTACGCTTGGCATTTTATTGCTACTCACGGCGCTTATAGCTTAATTATACTCGGTGTTGTCGTACTGTCGGTGACTGGCGTTGAAGCGTTATACGCCGATATGGGCCATATTGGGATTACACCGATTCGATGGGCTTGGTTTACTATTGTTTTACCCAGTTTGCTATTTAACTACTTTGGGCAAGGTGCGTATTTACTTCAAACACAAGGCATAGAAAGGCAAACTTTCTATGGATTAGTCCCCCATTCGTTACTGTGGCCGTTGATTATTTTGGCAACGTTAGCGGCGATCATCGCTTCTCAAGCGGTGATCTCTGGTATTTTCTCATTGACTCGTCAAGCGATGAACTATGGTTATCTGCCACCATTAAAAATCACTCATACTTCAGCGCACTCTCAAGGACAAATTTATGTGCCAGCAGCGAATCTATTACTATTCGCTTCAGTGATGATGGTGATGGCGAGTTTTAAATCCTCGGCAAATTTAGCCGCCGCTTATGGGATTGCGGTAACTGCGATTATGACCATCTCTTCATTATTAATCTTGGTGGTGATGCGTTATGGCTGGCATTGGCGGTTACGTTACGTCATTGTCATGGGCGCTATTTTCATCTCTTTGGACGTATTATTACTGATCTCGACATCGACTAAATTTAGTCATGGTGGCTGGCTACCAATCGTGCTTGGTGGTGGTGTATTCCTTATTATGTATATCTGGCAGCAACAGAAACAGCGTTTATTGGAACAATCCGGGAGTGATTTATCGTTACCGGCAATGATCACATCACTCGAAGGGGAAACCTTTCAACGTACCCAACGTACCGCTGTGTATTTTTCTCGTTCGAGCGTTCATGTGCCTCGGTCACTGATCCATAACTTAAAATACAATAAGGTGTTGCATGAGCGTAATGTCTTGATGACTTTTCAAAGTGAATCGCAGCCTTATGTTCATCCCTGTCGTCGAGCGGAGATAACCCAACTGTCAGAGACGTTTTGGCAGGTGATCATTCATACGGGATATCAAGAAACCTTAGAAATAGACCAAGTGATGCACTCTTGTGCTTTAAAAGGGCTATTTCTCCATCCTAATGAAACGATTTTTTTCCTTTCTGCTGAGCATATCCAAGCACAAAAAATCGGCTTATGGCATGACTTTAAGGCCAAGCTATTTATTTTGCTGAGCAAGCATGCATTACTAACGTCTGAGCGGTTGAATATTCCCTCGGATCGATTAATTGAGATGGGCGTTTATCGGGAAATTTAACCTCTGTCATTAAGGTTACGAAAAAAGTAAAAGGCCAAGTAACTGTGTTTACATGGCCTTTTTTGATAATAGAGAATGAAAGCTTATTAATTTGATTCGCGATGAATAGGCGATATTTTTTGCTGAGCACGTCGGCGGACAGACCAACCAATGAGTAGGCTTACGATACCAATCAACAACGTCATCAACGGGGCGAGAATCAAAATATGATTGGCAATTTTCGATAAGTTATCAGGCAGTAATGACACGCCATAACCTGAAAAGACCAGAAAAAGAACCCATGCGATGGCACTCAAGGGGGTAACCAATAAAAAACGCGTTGGAGATATCGCATTTCTCAGGCCCATGACCATCGGCAATAAAGAGCGCACAACCGGTAAGAAACGCGCCATAAACATCGCCAGCATGCCGTATTTATGAATTAAACGATCTGTTGTATCCCATTGTTTAGCCGGAACTTTCCCTAACCAAGAAGCCACCATACGCCATTCTTTCAATTGATGACCTTGGTAAAATGCCATTGCTCCTCCTAACCATCCGGCGATGATCAGTACGCCAATCACGGCGTATAAATTCAAAATGCCGACAGCAGCAAGGCTACCACACAAGATAACGATGCTATCACACGGTAAAGGCGCAGCAGGTAGGAAAGCACTCTCAACAAAAATCAATAACCCGATGCAGAGATACAATAACGAAAGATCGATGTGCTGTAATGCAATCAGATCTTGATGCCATAAGGCAGAAAAAATAGACAATAGCGTATTCACAATACCTTTCCTCAATCAAAAAAATAATAACGAACGGTTTGATTGAAAAAAGCTAAGCGTGAGCGAAACGTGAATAGAGGTTGGAAAATCGCAGAGCTTTGCGGATAAAAAACAGCGTGGATTGACTAAAGTAAAACCACAATATGATCGCCGCGACACTCAGTGCAAGAGCAAGATAAAAGGGAGCGTCTTTCTTTAGCGCGATATCGTCATTATCATCAGAGATTAGGCGAATGGGCGTTGCGCGGTTTGGCTCACTGCGTGCGATCACCGCGAGTGAATATTGTTCAGGATGCGCTTGTTCGCTAGCCAAGTGGTGATGAGTCTGAGTGGATACCGCCAGCGGTTTCTCTTGAATAGCATTTAAGTTAAGCCAGTCAGGAAAACTGACCAGAGCGATAAACAATGCAAACAGAGCAGACTGGATCATAAGACGATTGTGGGTAACTTGAAATTACCGAGAGTATGCGGTGTGTCAGCCATATCTGTAAAGCGTTTTTAACCGCCCGAGCAAGAGATAACCCTAATTCATTCATCGAGGTTAGCGTACTCAACTACCTCAACAAACGATCATCTCTTAACCTATCATTTCTGTTGAATTTTTGCTAAGGTGCGCGGTTTGATTTTTCGTCGGGGAAAGTAATGAAGTTACTGTATTGGCTTAATGAAGCTTTATCGCTTTCTCATCCGGCGTTGCAAGCTAGATTACCTTTTACAGGCTCGAACTTAATTGATGATGTATTTGTCCGTTACCAGCTGGTGGATATCGACCAGCCATTACTATTTCTATTTTCACCTTCGGGCAGTGATGTTCGTCAGCAAGAGTTGCATGCTGATTATGTTCCTTGGGGTTATGATTTCGCTCAGCAGCAACAGGTTAATGTGATTGCTTTTCAGCACCTAGGAATGACCAACTGGTTTCGAAGCCCGAGTTTGATTGAGTTCCTTGAGCAACTTGCGCCATTACTGGTCCGGTTTCCCCTGCGCTTAGGTTATGGTTTAAGCCGGGGTGGGTTTGCGATTGGGGCGTTTGCCAATTTACTGCAGCTTAATCATGTGCTGCTGTTTTACCCTGTGAGTACCAAAAATAAACAGCGAGTGCCATGGGATACACGTGTCAGTACTGAAGCTGCCCAAAAATTTGATTGGCAGGGGAAATACCATGATAAAGATCTTGGCGCAGCCCAAGGCTATATTATTTACGACCCTAACGATCCCATTGATGCCCTGCATGCTCAACGTTACCCAGAGTTAATTCAAGTGCCGATATCCGGCATGGGGCATGGTATTCGTTCAAATGATACTGACAAGTTAAGTTTTTATAACCATATCGCTGAGCAGTTTATCCATCAACAAAAGATAGCTGTTGATGATTGTTATCAACAAGCTCGGCAGTGGTTTTTCGAGAGGAAAGAGCCCGAATAAGCGGGGAAATACACGGTATTTTTAAACACAATTGCGTAATGCAATTTAGATGGAGGATAAATGAAGTTACTGTATTGGCTGGATGAATGGGCGTCTCTTTCCAAAGACGAACAACAGGCCAAGTTACCGATGTCTGGTGAGGATTTACTTGATGACATTTTTGTGAAATATCAATTTGTTGATTTAAATAAACCCTTGTTATTTACCTTCTCACCAGCAGGAACGAATTTACAGGAACAGGACTTAGATTCGAATTTTTCGCCTTGGGGCTATCGTCTTGCCCAAAAGCAAGAGGTCAACATTATTGCTTTTCAGCATTTAGGGAAAAGTAATTGGTTTCGTAGTCGCAACTTAATTTTCTTTTTAGAGCAATTATCAACCTTATTGAGCCCGTTTAAGTCGCGGTTAGGCTATGGGCTGAGTCGTGGTGGCTTTGCGGTGGGCGCGTTCGCTAATTTACTAAAGCTAAATCAAGTTTTGCTTTTTTATCCGGTGAGCACCAAAAACCAACAGATTGTCCCTTGGGACGACAGATCCAGCACTCAGCTGGCGCAGCAATATGACTGGCAGGGTGATTATCACGATCTCGATTTAGGGGATGCGAAGGGGTACATCATTTACGACCCGACGAATCACATCGACCGACTGCATGCGAAACGCTACCCGCAATTAACTCACTTAAGGGTATTTGGTATGGGGCATGGCACTCATGCTAATTATCTCAATCAATTTGGCTTTTACAAACAGGTGGCGGTAGATTTTATTCGTCACCAACATATTGATATCGCTCAGTTTCGTCATCAAACCAGAGCGTTGCGTTTTAAAGAAGACTATTATCAGTGTCTGAATAAAGCCAATGCGAATTCTAGGCATCGTTTAGGGTTACTCAGTACCGCGCATCATGTATTGATGGCTGAGAAAAATGCGCATATTAAACAGCATCAAACCAATATTGATATCCAGCCTTTGGTGGATATTGCTATTAAGCATCAGCATGAAAACCCGCAGGATGCGGTGCAGTTATTAGAATTTGCTCAACAGATTGTCCCCGGCGATCCGATGGTTGAATATAAATTGCAGCAACTGCTTTGTTAAATACCTAGTTAGTTGATAGCAATTAGTTGACAGAAAAAAGCGCCAACGGCGCTTTTTATGATCTGGATGTCACGAAAGTTAACGGCAAGCTTAAACCGCCATCAAGCCATTCGTTTTTGAGCGTCAATATTTGCTGCGATTTGATCGCCCATATTGATTAACTTATCTAAAATTCGCTCACCATCGGCGCGAAGTCCGTTGTGTTCATACTCATTGGTGATCCACGCTGTTGAGTTGGCAATTTGCTTAAGGGTCGCGCGGCTAATATCCATATCAACAAACATATCATCAGCGTAAACCGCGCAACTGACCGGCACCTTATTTTGCGCCAGCACCTGCGGATGATACAGTGCAGGCCAATCACTTTTGGCGGCTAGCTGCTGTGCTGCCGCTTGCAGTGGTTTTAAGCAGGTGTATTGTTCAAACATCCAAGGGAAAACCATCTCTCCGGTAAATAAGAAAGTCTGATCAGGCTGATACTCAAAGACTTGATACTCTTGGCGAATACGTTGTGCGGACCAATTCGAAGCGCTGTGCTGACAGTAAATCGATTCATGCAAAATGGCGTAGATAGGGTTGGTTTGAAATGCTTGTTGCATGAGCATCTGATGAAGAAACTCATAGCTCAAGGTCTCTTGCCCATCGACCGTGATCAAGGCGTTTTCCAGTAGATAATAAGTAGGCAGAAAACTGTCACTCATACCAAAGTTGATGCCGATCTGCTGAAACTGCTCAACGGTAAACACTTGACCATTAGGCAAGCTGACACGGTTTTTTATTAGATGGTTGGCTATACGCTGGCATAAGGTTTGCGCTTGGGGGAACTGGGCAAAAAAGGCGTGGTTTTTTTCTAAAGTACGAGCAAACGTCGCGCGGTAGACTTCATCAGCATGGGCGGTTAACGATGGCACGCCACCGGTAATATATGCGCGAGATAAACTATCAGGAAACAAGGATAAGTAAGTCAGTGAGCAAAAGCCACCGAAGCTTTGGCCTAAAATCGCCCATTGCTTAACCCCGAGCGCTTCACGAATGGCTTCCGCGTCGCGTACGATATTATCAGCGCGGAAATGGCTTAAATATTCTGCTTGCTGATTGGCGTTCATGGTCGATAAGGTTTGGTGGGAGATCACCGAGCTATTACCGGTGCCGCGTTGATCAAGCAGCAAGACTTGATGATCTTGTAGGGCGCGTTTTAACCAGCCGGATAAGCCATTAGGACGCGGCGCCGCAAAGCCAGGGCCACCTTGAAAATACACTAACCAGGGTTTTTGTTGCTCGCCATCAGAGACTAAGCGAATCGCCCGTGCAAAAACCGTAATAGTGCTTGAGTTCGGGTCGTTGTAGTTTAAGGGCAGGGTAAAAGAGTGCGGAGTGTAGTGTACTCCATTGTCAATAAAAGCAGTCAGGTGTTGCTGCATCACTATTCCTTGTTGATTATGGTTATGTTTTTAGTGACGCCGTCACTTATCGTGGGTCACAAAAGTAATCAGTAAGGTTATAGTAGTTTACTGCTCGGTTCAAAGTGTCTGCAGCAGTCAGCCTGATCTTAATCACGCAGAAAATAAAAAAGCCAGTCGCAAAGGGCGGCTGGCTAAAAATGTGAACAAAATCTATTCACTAACAACGTCAGTTGGCTAGGTGATCCTCGGCTTAAAAGGATCAATCTGTATAAAGCATTTAGCGTGCCAACTTTTTAATGCTGCGAATGTCCATAAAATCAGTGCTTGTTTGGGTTTAATATCACTTGGTTTCATACTTTGCCTTGCAAAGTGCAATTTATTTTGCGTTTTGCGAATTTCGGAGGTGTGAGGGATAACTTGAGTCAGAGTATGGTCATTACTTCACAGAGTGTGGGCGGCGTCCTTGCATGGTTCTTATGATCCGTTTATATCGGGGATTATCCCTGATAGAAAGAGAGTCCTTACCTTATGAATGAATTTGAAAAAATGACTTTAGGTTTAGCGCATGATTCTGATAGCCCTGAATTTAGTATGCTAAGAAACCAAGCATTTGATCTACTTAAAGAGATAAATTCTCGCCAGTTTGCCGCGGCTCAGCCTTATCTCGCGAGACTATTCAAGCAGGTCGGTGACAATACGGTGGTTTGCCCGCCGTTCTTTTGTGAGTACGGGAAAACCATTTCGATTGGTAACGATACTTACATCAATATGGGAGTGACGATGTTGGATAATGCGCCGATCATCATTGGTAACAACGTGTTAATTGGCCCCAATAGCCAATTCTATACACCCACTCATTCGCTCGATTATCAGCAGCGACGTGGTTGGACCTTTCAATGTGCGCCAATTGTGATTGAAGACGATGTTTGGATTGGGGGAAATGCTGTTATTTGCCAAGGCGTGACGATTGGCGCTCGTTCGGTGGTGGCTGCCGGAGCCGTTGTGACCAAAGATGTTGCTCCTGATACCTTGGTTGGTGGTGTGCCAGCTAAATGGATCAAGGCATTAAATCAAGTTGAAGAATAAAAACAGGGAGACGAAAAGTCTCCCGTTTGGATCTGTCTTTTTCCTATCGGAAACGACAGCGGTGTTAGCTACGTTGATTAATTAACCCAAATAACGCGACACTAAATGTGCCTTGAAGTGTACTGGGTTAAGCACTTCACCCGTAGCTTGTTTCACCAATTCGTCAGTCGTCAGCTGGCTGCCTTGACTCCAGATATTGTCACTCAACCAAGTAAAGATCGGGCTGAGATCTTTACGAGCAATCGCTGCTTCTACATCAACACTGTGCTTCATGGTGGCCATAAATTGCGCGGCATACATAGCGCCAAGGGTATAGGAAGGGAAATAGCCAAAGCTGCCGTCTGTCCAGTGAATATCTTGCATACAGCCATTTTGATAGTTGCCAGCGGTGGAAAGGCCAAGATAAGCGCCCATTTTTTCATTCCATAACTCTGGTACATCAGTGTGTTTGATGTGGCCGTTCATTAGATCACGTTCAATCTCATAACGTAAGATAACGTGAGCTGGGTAAGTAAGTTCATCGGCATCAACGCGAATAAAGCCTTTTTCCACACGGGTGTAGAGTTTTTGGAAGTTATCAGCGGCGAACACGGCACTTTCATTCGCTGAGAAATGTTGCTGAGCTAGAGTGGCTAAATGTTCGATAAATGGTGCGCTGCGGCCCAATTGCATTTCAAAAAATAGCGATTGAGATTCATGAATCCCCATTGAGCGCGCCTGACCAACTGGATTACCAGCAAAGGCTTTTGGCAAGCCTTGTTCATAACGCGCATGACCGGTTTCATGGACAATACCCATTAACGATTGAGTAAACTCGGCTTCGTTATAACGAGTGGTGATCCGTACATCACTGGGTACGCCACCGCAGAATGGGTGCGTACTTTGATCCAGTCGACCGTGATTAAAGTCGAACTGCAGTAGCTTCATTACCTCTAAACCAAGGGCTTTTTGCTCGTCTGCCGGATAATGAGCCGTCGGCAAAATGATCGGTTCGTGGCTTTGCTTTTCTAGAACCTGATCAATTAAAGAAGGTAACCAAGTTTTTACTTCATTAAATACCTTATCCAGCGCTTGGCTGTTTGTCCCCGGTTCATAGAGATCAAGCATGGCATCGTAGCGACTAAGACCGGTGATATCAGAGCGAATTTGCGCTTCTTCTTGAGACAGTTTGACCACTTCGGCCCAATTTTTTTCAAAACCAGTCCAGTCGTTATTTTTACGTTGACTGCGCCAAGCATGCTCACACTGAGAGCCTGCTAGGGATTGCGCTTTAACCAAAGATTCTGGCAGCGCATTGGCCAGTTGCCATTGACGATGCATTTCTCGCCAAGTCGCTTTTTGTTGTGCGGTTTCGAGCTGCTCTTGGCTGCGAGCGAACCACTCGGCTAGTTGTGGCTCAGTCAGTAACTGATGAATATGAACGGATAATTGTGCCATCGCTTCGGAGCGAGCTTGAGCTCCGCCCGCGGGCATAACCGCAGCTTGATCCCAACCACAAATCGAGCTGAGATGTTGAAAGTGAGAAATTTTTTTAAAATGTTCAATCAGAGCGGTAAAAGCCATGTTGATTTCCTTATTCGATGATGCGTTGGCTCACGATGGTGAATACGTAGAGCCTTGATTGGCAGTACTAGAAAACAGAGTCGATAGAATAGGGGATTCTGACTGTGCTGGCTAATCGTTGTTGTTTAAGCTCAATTAATGAGCCTGATACGCGCTAAATTTCTATCCCTAGTTGATGATCCGTCACTGTCTTCTATATGGAGTCTTGATTTGCACCCGTTATACTCTTCCTACTTGAAGCTGCTGCGGTGTTGGCTACGTTCGTTCACCCCAATCACATCGTTTGCCTATGCTCATGGGGATTCACTCACTTGCCGCCTACCTACAATTTCAAGTCGTTTGCGTATACCTATTATTTTCTTTATCCACTTTTGCATAGGCTGCATGGAAGATCTTAAGGTTAATGCGAAAAAATTAACTGAGAAGTGGCTCACTAATAGTACAAATAGGTTGCGAAGATGTTCAAATTTGTTGTGTTTTTATTTTTGGGGTGAATGTAAAGGTATTACTATCTTTTCGTGCATAACAATAATGAACGCTACAGTGGAGGTAGACATGAATGCAATATTCCTGATGCTAATGGGCTTAGGTGCCATGGCGCTGGGTTACATTTTTTATTCGAAATTTATTTGTGAAAAAATCTTTAAAGTCGACCCGCATTTTCGAACCCCCGCTCATGAAATGAATGATGGTATCGATTATGTACCAACCAATAAGTATGTCTTGTGGGGGCATCATTTTACGTCGGTTGCTGGGGCAGCACCGATTATTGGTCCTGCGATTGCCGTGATTTGGGGCTGGGTTCCAGCCTTTATCTGGGTCGTTTTTGGCACGATTTTCTTTGCTGGGGTACACGATGCTGGAGCGATTTGGGCCAGTAACCGTAATAAGGCAAAATCGGTTGGTGCGTTAACTGGCGACATTATCGGTCCTCGTGCACGCAGTCTATTTATGATCGTTATCTTTCTTGTACTACTGATGGTGAATGCGGTATTCGCTGTGGTCATTGCCCGTCAGTTAATCAGCTTTCCCAGTGCTACTATCCCTGTGTGGGGAGCGATTTTGGTGGCGTTGGTGATTGGTCAGTTGATTTATCGTCGTTATATCGGGCTTGCGATGGTCTCGCTATTAGGGGTTATTGCTCTGTACGCGATGATTTATGTTGGCCCTATGATGCCGCTTTCTTTGCCTGATACTTTGATGGGATTGAATCCTACACAGAGCTGGATCATCATTCTGTTTGCCTATGCAGCTATCGCTTCTTTATTACCGGTTTGGATGCTGCTGCAGCCAAGGGATTATATTAACGGCATTCAATTATTCATTGGTTTGTTTTTAGTTTACGGTGCGGTTTTATTCGCCGGTCCTGATGTGGTGGCTCCAGCGTTTAACACTAATTTACCAGAGGGAACGCCATCACTGATCCCATTGCTGTTTGTGACGATTGCTTGTGGTGCGATTTCTGGTTTCCACGGTTTAGTGGCGAGTGGTACTACGTCTAAACAGTTAGATAAAGAACCGGATGTCCGCTTTGTTGGTTACTTTGGTGCAATTGGTGAAGGCTCTTTAGCGTTAGCGGCGATTATTGCGGCAACGGCAGGTTTTGCGACCTTAGCTGATTGGCAGGCGGTTTATCATGGCTTTGGTCAAGGCGGCGTTGGTGCGTTTATTAATGGTGGTGCCAACATACTTCAGCAAGGTTTGGGGTTAGATACTACGCTGTCACAAACGTTATTAACCGTAATGGTTGTTCTTTTTGCAGGGACAACGATGGATACGGGGCTTCGTTTGCAGCGCTATATTTTCCAAGAGTGGGGGAATATTTATAACATTAGTTGGATGCAAAAAGCACTGCCCGCGACGCTCTTAGCGGTTGGATCTTGTGTTTTGTTAGCGTTTGGTGCTGGTGGCGATGGTTCGGGTGGTCTACTGATTTGGCCGTTATTTGGTACCACTAACCAGTTATTGGCAGGATTAACCTTGCTTGTTATTACGGTGATGTTAGTACGTTTAGGGCGGCCAATGTATTACACCTTAGTACCGCTAGTGTTTTTATTAATTATGACTACCTTAGGTTTATTGATTCAGTTGAAAAGCTTTTACGATAAGCAAGATTGGTTCTTATTTACGCTCGATATTATCGTACTGATTGCTGCCATTTTGATCACTTTAGAGTGCGCTTCCGCCTTGAATAAATTGATTAAAAGTAAGAAGGAGGCGGTGTTGAATGAAACTGAGTAAGATCCGAGCTTGTTTTAAGCTCGCTAATCATTACGCAGAAGAAATTTATAACGCGCCATATCGTTCGGCCATTGCTCGCGCTAAGCGCGAGCAAGACGATTTGTTTATGTTGCTGATCTTCTCCGAGATGATGGGGGTACCTAATCCGGCTAGTTATTACACACTGGAGTTACAACCTCTATTAATGGAGCGTTTTCATGATTGGCATCTGCGCATGGGGATGGCTCATTCACCGCTCGATCAATTTAGATGTTGTTAAACACAAAAGCGGCCAGACATTCACAGAGAGGAGAGAGCGGTGGCGTTATTACTGAATAATCAACGAGTGATTTTAGTTGGCGGAAAAGGTGGGGTAGGCAAAACCACCACTTCAGCAACGTTAGCCTTGTTAGCAGCAGAAAGAGGTCGGAGAGTATTAGTGGTTTCCACCGATCCTGCGCACAGCTTAGCCGATGCCTTTGACCGACCGATCGGCGATAAAATCACCCGAGTTGCCCCGAATCTTGACGGTTTAGAAATTGACCCAGATGAAGAAGTGGTTCGTCATCTTGAGCAAGTCAGCCGCCAGTTAAAACGGTTTACTCGTCCTGAGCTTTATGGTGCCGTTGAGCGGCAAATTCGTTTAACGGGGCAATCTCCCGGCGCACAAGAAGCGGCGTTATTGGAGTGTATTGCACGTACATTAGAGCATGGTCTACAGCACTATGATTTAGTGATTTTTGATACCGCGCCCACCGGCCACACTTTACGTTTACTCGCTCTTCCAGAAGCGATGGCGGCTTGGACACAAGGATTGCTGAAAAGTAACCAACAATCGGACAAGTTTGCCAAGGTGCTTGATCACTTAACGCCAAATAGTGGTAAAGATATTGATAACCCACTGAGCAGTCCAGAAGAGCATGCTACCAGTGGTCTTGATGAACGACACAAAGCAATTGCGGAAATTTTACTTAATCGACAACGGTTATTACAGCGAACGCGAGAAACGTTTTTGGATGGCTCACAAACGGCGATTTTATTTGTATTAACCCCAGAAAAACTGCCAATTTTGGAAACCACGCGAGCGGTACGCTCACTGACCGATGAAAAGTTACCTGTCGCCGGGATTGTGATTAACCGCATTTTACCGATTCATGCGGATGGCGAATTTTTAGCCTTGCGGCGTCAACAGGAAAAACAACATTTACAGGAAATTGATCAGCAGTTTTCCCATCTCAAGCGTTATCCAATCCCTTTACAAGCGACTGATATTCAGGGGGCCGACCAATTAATGGCGCTAGGAACGCAGTTTACCCAAGCTGGTTTCTAAGCCAAAGAAAATTGCTCAAAAGGTAAAAAAATATTACAGACAAGTGATTGACTCTCAGGTATAACGATTTTGTGATCTGAATCGTTATATCATTCAGAGCCGCAACAACCGCTAGGGAAGGCAGTGCAAAGAGGGCTTAGTCTGTTCTTTGTAAACTGTCTCTACGCAATTTGGTGTCAGTGACTTGTGTGAGAGATTATGTATATTCAGAATTTTGAAGCGTTTTTAATTGCGATAACTATTTTAACCTTAACGCCGGGTTTAGATACCGCGTTAGTGATCCGTAATACGTCCCGAGCGGGCATGGCTGACGGCTGTATCACCAGTTTGGGTATTTGTATTGGTCTATTTGTCCATGCCACGTTTTCAGCGATCGGTATTTCGGCGATTTTAACTCAATCGGCTGAGTTGTTTCAGGTGATGAAGATGATCGGTGCGGCTTATTTGATTTGGCTGGGCTTGTCTAGTTTACGTACTTTAATGAAGTCACCGAGCGGGATCGATATTGTTACCCTGCAACATACACAACTAAATCCCCGCCGTTCGCTACGAGAAGGTTTCTTATCTAACGTACTTAACCCGAAAACCGCGGTATTTTACTTGGCTTTTTTGCCGCAGTTTATCAATCCTGAATATTCTCCTTTGCTACAGTCGTTATTAATGGCTGCGATTCATTTTGTGATTGCAATGCTTTGGCAGTGTGGGTTGGCTGGAACGTTGAGTTCGGCAAAAAATTTGCTGAAAAATAGTGCATTTATGCGTTGGATGGAAGGGACGACCGGGGTGGTGTTGGTCGGATTAGGTTTTAAATTAATGACTGATGACATTGAATAGCTATCAATTTTCGAATAGAAAAGGGCTTGAGAAATATCTCAAGCCCTTTATTTTTTATTTTTAAAGTCAATAGTAGCAGTAAAAAGAGTAAACTAGGCTTTGGCTTTAATGGTTTTTAAGGCTGGTAACTGCGCTTCAAAATAAAGCTTAGTCTCTTTGATGACGACATGACGTAAAGCGATTAAGCCGATCAGGTTAGGAATCGCCATTAATCCGTTAACGATATCGGCAATAATCCAAATCAGATCGAGATGAAGAAAAGCACCAGAGGCGACTAAGCCGATAAAAATCACTTTATAAGGCAGAACGGCCTTGGTTCCCCATAGGAACACTACGCAGCGTTCTCCATAATAGTTCCAACCTAAAATCGTGGTAAAAGCGAAAAAAATCAGCCCTACAGAAACCAGTAATGGGCCAAGCGTCTGGGCATTAAGCCCCGTGGCAAAGGCATGGGTTGTCATCGCTGCGCCCGCAAAATCGCTTTGCCATGCACCTGTCAAAATCAAGGCCAATCCGGTCATGGTACAAATGATGATCGTATCAAAGAAGGTGCCCGTCATTGAAATCAGGCCTTGTTTCACACAAGAGTCGGTTTTTGCTGCAGCGGCAGCCATCGGTGCACTGCCTAAACCAGACTCATTGGAAAAGACACCACGGGCAATACCCGATTGAATCGCCAACATGATACTTGCGCCTAAAAATCCGCCGCTGGCTGCGGTTGGTGTAAAGGCGGAAACCAACACCAATTGAATCGCATCGAGTAGTTTATCCCCATTACTGATGATCACACTCAAACAAGCAACGACGTAAAAAAGCGCCATAATAGGCACAACTTTACCTGCGACTTTGGCGATGGATTGAATACCACCGACAGTGACAAAAGCGACTAGGATGGTCAGCACAACAGCGGACATCTCTCGGGGTACACCGAAAGAAATTTGAGTCGCGTCTAAAATGGCATTAACTTGTGGGAAAGTACCGATACCAAAACAGGCAACGCCTAGGGCAAAAACCGCAAATAAAATCGCTAACGTGTTTGACCCAACACCATCGCGCAGATAATACATCGGTCCGCCGACCATTTGTCCTTTATCATCGACTTTACGGTATTTCACCGCGAGTAAGCATTCCGCGTATTTCGTTGCCATACCAAATAAAGCTGCCAGCCACATCCAAAATAATGCACCTGGGCCGCCCAGTTTAATGGCAGTGGCAACCCCAACAATATTTCCAGTGCCAATGGTAGCGGAAAGCGCGGTGCAAAGTGCTGCGAAGCTTGATACATCACCTTGTTTATCGCCGGGTTCTTTACTAAATACCATTTTTATCGCAGAGGGTAGGTAACGAAACTGCAGTAAGCCTAAACGAAAGGTAAAGTAGATCCCGGTTCCTACGAGTAGGATCAGTAGTGGTGGGCCCCAAATAAAGTGGTCAATAGTTTGTAGCAGTGTTTGTAGGTTGGTCATTATTTCCCCTTAATAGTGTCAACATAAGGAGAAGAGGAAAGGGGCTGAATAATATATTCAGTCAAACTCACCGCGATAAAACAACACACAAAGAAAACCGTGCCACGATACCTGTGGTACAAAGTCACTGTCAGCGTTGTTTACGTAAAGTGAGTAAAGCCATAAGGCTTAGAATCATAGAACCTTTCACTCCTCTGTCCTTTTGCCTGAGAGTTTCACTGTGCTGATATGATCAGCACAGCTTGCTCCTTCGGCGACCGATTGAACGGTTCTCTCCAGAGGTTCCTCCAACAACAGTCCTCGCTTTTCTCTTCAAAAAGAATAAAGCACCTGAAAGATTTACTTCTTCGGCGGGTATAGTTAACTAAGTGTTAAGATTTAGTTAATAACCACTCTCCTGCTGTCTTCAACGGAACAATTATCTAGTGTTACAATAATTTGCTTGGCGATATTACCCAAAATAAAGTGTGATGTCATCTGCAAATTTAGTGGTAAATGACTGGAATCAACAAGGGAGCGCAGTGCACGAGTCAGCGTAAAAAATCAGCGCTGTTTGAAAAAACGTCACTTTCAAAGTGAACTCAGTTAAATTATTGACATAACAGCAGGTTAATCCATTTTTCTTTGACCTATTTGGTGCGATAAATGGTATAAAATAGCAAGCAGCAACAGGCTTGAGAGCTACACTTGTCTTACCGAATGTCATTGAAGTAGGCAAAATAAAACCGGAGCATACTATGACCAGATTGATTTTTATTGGGGTATTAATTGTTCTCGCTTTTCTTTTAATCCGTTATGGAACTAATGAGAAACTTCAAAAGTGGGTAGTGATTGTTTTATTATCGGCTTTTGCTCTTTATACCGCTTCGCTTGTGGTCACTGAATTAATTCGCTGATGCTAAATTGGGAGTCAATGTGAATCAAAAAAAGGCAGATGAACACCAAGATGTTGTTGTCATTGAACAACGTGACAAACGCAGTTACCTCTATA
Organism: Vibrio sp. A8-1; assembly: GCF_013048685.1. Classification (NCBI taxonomy): domain Bacteria; kingdom Pseudomonadati; phylum Pseudomonadota; class Gammaproteobacteria; order Vibrionales; family Vibrionaceae; genus Vibrio; species Vibrio sp. A8-1. Next base: position 87,177 of record NZ_VHTC01000010.1, on the reverse strand, counting down.
TTGGGTTAGCGGCAGCATTAGGGTTGGCATTAGGGGGATTAGTCGGTTCGTCAGTGACGGAGACTAAATGGCAAACCGCTTATGCTGGTTTGCAGGTCAATGTTCAAGCGTTACAAGAAAATGCGAAGGCATTAAATGAACAAACGGCTCAGCAGGCAGAGCGACAAGAGCAAGAGTGGCAAGTGAAACTGCAAGAGCATCTTGAGCAGCAAAAAACACAACATCAAGAGCAGTTGGATCAATTAGAACAACAGATTGCAGAATTAGAAAAAGTTAACTTATCGTTGGATCAGCAATTAGCAAAGCAAAACAACGCATTACAAAGTGCTGATGAGAAAAATGCACGATTACATCGTCAAGCGGACATGCAATCGATACTTTTTGAACGTTCACGAGAGTTATTTCAAAAAGAGCTAAAGATTAAGCAAGAAGTTGAACAGCTACAAAAAGAGCAAAAGCAGTTGAATGATGCTTTACCTATCTTGAAAAAAGAGTGTGATGTTTATTTAAAAGGCCAATCTTGGGATGCAAAATCGGATGCTTGTGATAAGCAAGATGCGGCGAGTTCAAGATTAAGCCAAGTAGAACAAATGTTGCGCGTTCATCAACTAGATTTACAAGAAATTAAATCATTATCAGCGGAAATAGGTTTATAGCACCACGCGGTTAAGCATCGAAAAATCCAGCCTCTAGAGCAATAGAGACTGGATTTTTTGTTATTCGCGAAAGTTATTATATTGGAAAGGTTGTTCTAGGTTACTTTCTTTTAAAAAGGCGATTACCGTCTGTAAATCATCGCGTTTTTTACCACTGACTCGAATTTTATCGCCTTGAATAGAGGCTTGTACTTTGAGCTTGGCATCTTTGATCATCTTAACCACTTTTTTGGCCAGTAATGATTCGATCCCTTGCTTAAATACAATATCCTTGTACCAGTTTTTACCTGAATGGACGGAGTCTTTTAGCTCCATAGCTCGCGCATCAACACCGCGCTTGGCTAAATTGCCACGCAGGATATCCAACATTTGATTAAGTTGAAAATCATCTTCAGCGGCTAATTTTACTGTCTCATCTTTGAGCTCGAAACTGGCGTCGACATTACGAAAATCAAAGCGTGTGGCGAGTTCACGATTAGAGTTATCTACGGCATTACGCAGTTCTACGGTATCAACTTCTGAAACAATATCAAAAGAAGGCATAACTTAAATTCCTTATTTTATTGAGTACGTCGAGTGGTTATCGCTTGCGCAAGGCGAGTGAGCATTGTTGCGGTATCATCCCAGCTTAAACAAGGATCCGTGATCGACTGGCCATAGGTTAAATTATTCAAGTCACACATGGATTGATTGCCTTCAATAAGAAAACTTTCAGCCATAATACCCGCGACCTTATGGCTACCGGATTCAATTTGACGACCAATCTCTTCAGCAACTTCAAGCTGTTTGCGATGCTGTTTTTGACAATTGGCATGGCTAAAATCAACCACTAATCGTTCAGGTAAATTAAATTCAGCCAGTTGAGCGCAAGCGCTATTAATTGAATCTACATCAAAGTTTGGGCCACTTTCCCCACCACGTAAAATGACGTGTCCGTAGGGGTTACCGCTGGTGCGATAGACGGTCATGCGCCCATTTTTATCAGGCGAATAAAAGTAGTGTGAGGCATGAGCGGCACGAATGGCATCAATCGCAATTTTGACATTGCCATTCGTGCCATTTTTAAAACCGACAGGGCAAGAAAGTGCCGAGGCCATTTCTCGGTGAATTTGCGACTCTGTAGTACGCGCACCAATCGCTCCCCAACTGATCAGGTCTGCAATGTATTGCCCCGTGATCATGTCGAGAAATTCGGTTGCCGTTGCTAGTCCGAGTTTATTGATATCGAGTAACAATTGACGTGCTTTGTTTAAGCCAGCTTCTAACGCATAGGAGCCATCTAAATTAGGATCAGTGATCAGACCTTTCCAGCCAACCACGGTGCGTGGTTTTTCAAAATAGGTACGCATGACAATGAACAGTTGGTCACGATACTGATCTTGTATCTCACTTAATCGGCGTGCGTACTCAAGTGCGGCATGGGTATCATGGACAGAGCAGGGGCCGACAATGACCAATAAGCGGTCATCTTGACCCGATAGGATTTGTTCAATTTGTTGACGTGAGTGAGCAATGCGTTCGGCAACCTCATGGGTCACTGGATGAGCAAGGCTTAATTCAGCCGGCGTTGGCATTGGGCCAAGGGCTTGGGTTCTTAATTCATCAGTTTTTAATGGCATCATATTGCCTATTCTTTTATTGCGAAGCGCTAAAGATAACGAATTTAACTCAGAGAATAAACCACTTAGCATAAATGCAAGTGATGAAAACTGTAAACTTGATATTTTATTCACTTTAAATGAATTAATATTGATACTTGCCCTTGTGTTTGGTCAATGAACTCGGTATTTTCACCCTATACCAATCAAGAACAGATGGAGCCGTTATGAGTGTTGTATCACCCTCTTCAATAAATAAGCCGTTTGAGCAAGGGAATACCTTACCTCAATGGTCCCAACAAACATTGAGTTCGACGCTATTTGTTGTCATTTCAGAGTTGATCGCAGATAGCATTTTTTATCATCCTAGTTTGGTCACCGATCTGACTCAGCTATCTGAACGAGAGAAAAGCTCGCTGAATGCACTATTAAACGACCAGTCCATCGCTGAGCATTTTGTTGATACGTTAGTGGAGCGCATTGAACAAGCGATTAAACCCCATCACCAAAGCGTTCGTGTCTGTTTAAGTAATGAAGATAGTGCACAGAGTCGTGCTTTGCTTGGCGGAGAAAAAGTCACAGTTGAACCAAATCCGGCGCTTGGAGTGCGAGGTGTAGCTCGATTAACGGACAGTGAATACGCTGATGCATTTGAGTTGGAGTGCAACGTGATCAAAAGGCTGATCAGTAAAGGGCATCCTATTGAAATCGTCGTGCCTTTTGTTCGCTCGCTGAGTGATGCCGCTGGAATTATTGACGGCCTAGCTGAGCAAGGCTTGCCACGCGGTTTACATGGATTACAAGTGTCGTTTGTTTGCCAAGTTCCTTCCGCCGCGCTATTAGCTGAACGTTTATTGGCTTATTTTGATGGAATGCTGTTAGATTGGGACTCCCTTGCCCAGTTTACCTTAGCGACGGATAATACGGTAGAAAGCCTTGTTGAACGTTATCAGCCGACCGACAACGATGCCGTGTTTCAGTTAGCAGAAATGGCGATCAAAGCCGTTCATCAAACCTCTAAGCCATTAAGTATATTAGTTAGTGAGCAGAGTGTGTCGACTAAAATTCAGCGCTTTTTGTCTGAGATTGCTCAGCCAGACTCGGTTTACTATTACTGAGTCTTATCTTTAAGAAGCCAAGCAAAAATAGCTTGGCTTCTTATTTTCTGTAACATTTCGTTGACATTTTCTTGACTATCGAGTGAACTGGTCTGATGAGATCACAAGGAAGTTTTAACTATGTTTTCTGCTCTGACTAAAGCTAATTTCTATCTTAATTATTTCGGTATTTTTAAAGTTCCGCTGATTTGGTATTGCCGCCCTAAAATTTTGCTGTTGAATGAGCAAGCGGTTGAAGTACGTATTCCGCTGAAAAAGAGGAATAAAAATCATCTCAATAGTATGTATTTTGGCGTACTTGCCGTGGGGGCGGATGTGGCTGGTGGATTTATGGCCATGCATAAGGCTCAGCAGCGTGGGGAAGTGATTTCTTTAGCGTTTAAAGCCGTTAAAGCGGAATTTTTAAAAAGACCAGAAGGGGATGTCCACTTTCACTGTGTTGATGGTGCTGCGATTGATGCCATGTTGGATGAAACCATTGCGACTGGTCAACGCGTCAATCACGAGGTCAAAATCGTCGCCACTTGCCCATCACAGCATGGTGATGAGCCAATGGCAGAATTTTGGTTAACGCTGTCTGTTAAAGCGGTGAAATCAAAATAATCAGAGTAAAGAGAGTGACTTAATCTAACTCAATGACTTCAATGTCGACAATTTTGCTTCGGTTAATCACGATTTTCCAACGGTAATAACGCGGTGTCTGTTGATGATCGTCTTCTTTAATGATCAAGTTAATTAAGTGACGTTTTTCGACAGATTCTCGGCTGACTTGACCATTGCTAAGCTGATAAATTCGAGTCGAGCTTTTATCAATTAAGCGTGTTAACGGGCGTAAATCGATCATCATCGCTTCACGGGTTTCTTCATAACCGCTCATAAAGCGTGATGTTGACATCTCAACTTCAGATCGGTAATGAAGGATTTGTTCTTCACGTTGAACAATTCGCTTCTTACGAATAGCTTGAATTTTTTCTGGTAACTGGGATAACGATTGGTAATCCAACCATTCATCTTTTTGTCCAACTTGAGTTCCGGTACTGGGATCAAAGTAGCGGCGACGCCATTTAGGTTTGCCTTTACGGATCCAACGCCACATCATGTCGCGCAAATCATCTTTAAAAATTTCGCGTAGCGCGTAAATAAATGACATCGCAATAATAAATGAAGCGGTAATCTCTCCCCAATAGTCACGTGCCACAATCGCGGTTAGCGTAACCACGACCATGACTAACCCCGTTGCGACCCCCTTAACCATCCGTTTGATGTTATTACCCAAAGAGGTCACTTTCTCGTTAAGAATGATCGGGTGTTCAATTAAACGACGTAATAAACGCATTTTATTACTCAGACGGGTCATGTCGGTTCCCGCTTTGGCTGAGTTGTAATGGTTTAAGGCACGATGCGCTTGTTCTTTTTCAACTAAGGTGATGAGGCGTTCTTTAATGGTTTTATAGTCACTGTCACGGGTGAGATGAGCGACAATCGATAAAAATTTTTGTTCGGTATACCAAGAGAGATAGTTATCAATATTGGCATAATAGCGCTTAAGGCTTTCATCGTAAGGGATGGTTCTGCGTAATCGTTTTAGAATATCGAGCGATAGCTCGATCACCGTATCGACTTCATCAGCCGTGACGGTGTCACTAGTTGCATTGAGCTGATTAACGGCTCTATCTAAGGCGATAACATATTGATAAGCAAACAAACTCAAGCTCACCCGGTACTGTGTTGATGACAGGCGACCTCGTTGTGCTAATCGGCTATGGACAAGTGGCAGGAGAATTTTATCACTATAATAGGAGCGCTTTTGATGAATGGAGCTGTAAAAGAACTCCGACTCTGAAATGACTTCTGGGCTAAGGCCTAATTCTCCAGGAATAAAAAGATAAACATCCAAATCCAGTTTCTTACTGCCTGACATTTGAGTGGCAATCCTCAACGTGACAGCGTCATATTTATCTACCGTGATCAACGAAAGCTCCTGAAAAAATTGCTGAATTTTATCGATACAATTGCGAGAAAGCATAGCAGAGATCACGTATAATCTCTGCAAATTTGCTGTGAGACAATTTTACATGATTAACATTGGTCAAATTAATAGCTTAGAAGTGGTAAAAATCACTGATTTCGGCGTTTTTTTAGATGCGGGAGAGTTCGGTACCACTTTGCTGCCTAAGCGTTACGCACCTCAAGGTGTCGAACTGGGGCAATTTATCGATGTGTTTCTGTTCTTTGATTCAGAGAATCAATTAGCAGCGACAACGGAGACACCGATTGCTCAAGTGGGAGAGTGGGGATTAATGAAAGTCGTCGGTGTGAATAATACCGGAGCATTTGTTGATTGGGGCATTAAAGATAAAGACTTACTAATCCCGTACAGTGAGCAACGTGCGCGCTTTAACGAGGGGCAGACAATTTTAGTTTATGTCTATACCGACAAAGCCTCGGGTCGTATTGTGGGTACCACCAAATTTAATAAATGGTTAGATAAAACACCAGCGCATTATAAGGTTAACCAACCTGTTGATTTGATTATTGCTGAGCGTTCAGAGCTTGGCTTTAAGGCGATCATTAACGGAGCGCATTGGGGGATGATTTTCCCATCGGATGTGTTCGGAAAACTGTTTATCGGTAAAAAAATCAAAGGTTATATCAAAAGTATTCGTCCTGATGGCAAAATCGATCTGGCTCTTCAAAAAGTCGGTGTCGAAAAAATGGATGAGTTAAGTAGCAAAATTTTATCCATGTTAGAGAAAAAACAAGGCTTTTTACCGCTTAGCGATAAATCGACCCCAGAAGAGATTTTTGCCACTTTCCGGACCAGTAAGGGTACGTTTAAAAAAACCATTGGTGGTTTATTTAAGCAAGGAAAGATTGTGATTGAAAAAGACGGTATTCGCCTCGTTTAAGCTAGGTTGAGTATTATTAGCCAAAAAATGGCCCAAAACAGCGTTAGGTTTTGGGCCTTGGGAAACGCGCCAGAAGGGGAGTTGAGCGCGATTTACGGCTATCCCCTTGGTTTGGCTATTATATGGGGATATTGATAAAGTATAGACTAGTGTCCACCGTTTGATACTTATCATTCCTTAACGCTCAGCAATGCTTTTAAATCCGTCTATTAATATCATCAGTGTGGAATGTTCATTGGCTCTAAAATAGATTTTTATCGCGTACTAAATCTCGTGGTAAGCCATTTTTGATCCGATTACCGACCCATTTCCCTAGACCAATCACATCGCCTTGATAACAAACAATCACCTCACCTTGGCCTGATAGGTTTGGCCTGACATCACGTCCCATAAACCACTCACGAGCTTGAACTTTATCTAATTCGACCGATTGTAGCTCTTGTCCGGTTGCTAGCGTTGTGGCGACTTGATGCTGCCAACGGTAGCCCCGTTTGTGTTGCTCAGCAATTTTGATCCCCATCCGAGAAAAACGGAGTTCGCTGAGTAACGGCTCTAAAGCTGAGGGAAAGAGCCAAATGTCATTATCCCGTGACCACACGTGGCTGTCTTCTGGTAAGCGAATGTTCAGTGCATGATATAATTGTTGCTCAATCTCAAGGCGTTGTGCAGGGCCGACTTTAGCGAATGGAAATTTGCCCAAGCGTTTTTTTACAGCTGGTGTTTCCACCGATGCCTGTTTGGTGATTTTGGCGACGAAAAATCCTTCACAGTCATAAACTTGTGGGAAAATATGCAAAAACCCTTCTTCAGTAATGGTCTGTTCAGCACTCGGGAAAAGTTGATCGAGACGAGTGAATGTGACCGCGTCACCATAAGTGTGTTTTAAGTGCCAGCAGACGTCTTGATTCTCTTCACGACTTAACGTGCAGGTTGAATACACCAAAACACCGCCAACCTTGAGCGCCTGAAAAGCACTTTCAATTAAGGACTTCTGGGTTTGTGCGATACTCATTACTGAGGCTTTGCTCCAATTTTTCATCGCATCAGGATCTTTACGTACCGTGCCTTCACCTGAGCAGGGAGCATCAAGTAATACGGCATCAAACTGCTCAGGCAGCCAACCACCAAAAATTTGCCCATCGAAATTGGTCAGAGCGCTATTGCGAATACCGCAACGCTCAATATTGGCGTGTAAAATTTTTACCCGACTGGCGGAATATTCGTTAGCGATTAATACGCCTTGATTATCCATTAACGCCGCGATTTGTGTTGTCTTGGAGCCCGGCGCTGCTGCCATGTCTAATACATGTTCAAAAGGCGCTCCAGATTGCATAAATAGGGCAGAGACGGGCATCATCGAGCTGGCTTCTTGGATATAGAATAAGCCAGCCATATGTTCTGCAGTATTACCTAAAGGGACTTGTTCTTCATCTGCGGTAATCCAAAAGCCGCTCTCGCACCAGGGGATAGGTTCTAAGTACCAACCTTTGTCTGCGGCTCGGGTTTGAAAGTCAGCGACAGATATTTTTAAGGTGTTAACACGAATACTTTTTCTGAGTGGTCGTTGGCATGCAGCAATAAAGTCATTCAGGTTCAGTGTTGAGGGCAATATTTCAGCGATGGTAGCGAGGAACTCTTCGGGTAGTGCGACAGTGGAATGCAAAACAGTGTCTCGATAAGCGGATTCTGGCCGCGATTATATACACATCGCGGCCAGACTTGAAGTTTATCTCAAGGTCTAGGTATCGCTGTTCGCCAGCGTTTCCATTCTTCTTGTGGTTTGGAGTGAAGATAAAAAGATTGGCCAGCTTGAGCAGGAGGAGCAAGCTGCTTTTGTTCTGGCGTTGCAAAAGTAATCCCACCGCGAACTATACTTTCCAGTGTTCCTGACTTGATATTCGCTCCAGTCAATCCAATTGAGACATCTACGCCCGACGTGTTCCAAAATAGGCTATTACGGCGAACTAAATAAGCATAGTCGGGATTAATATCGATTGTTGAGATAACCCGATCAGCAAGAGCGCCCAGTTGGATATCAATCACTCTGCCAACTTCAATATCACGGTAAAAGACAGGAGTTCCGACATTAATTGAACCACGGTATTCGGTTTGGAGTGTAAACCTGACACCACTCGGTGAGTAAGGCGCAGAAGCGAGGTGAAAAGTATGTTGCTTAGCACCTTGACCGGGATAGACTTCGATATTCGGTGAGACAAGATTCTCTAAATTAGTGATGCCTTGTAAACTGACATTGGCTTTGGCTACCCAAAACACGCTCGTTGCACGAGCAATAAAAGGGGCGTATTCGGGATGAATACGAGCAGAAAAAGTCACTTGTGATTGACTAAAACTCGGTGAAACGGCGATAACTTCACCGACTTGTACGCCTTGATATTTGATTGGAGTGCCTCGGTTGACTCCTTCATTGCTCTTTGCCAATAACGTAATGGCTTCACCAAACTGTTGTGCTTGTTGATAGTTGGCGTAAAGCTTCCAACGCCCATCGAGTTTATTTTCTACACCGGGTAAGGTATCAAAGGCAATACCACCTTGGAGCAGGCTTTGTAACGGTGCCGCTTGGATACGCAGACCATCGGTTAAAGAGGCATTTACTTCAATACCAGAATGATTCCAGAATACAGTTTGTTCATTAATTAAATGTTGGTATTGGTTATCAATACTGACTTCCACCTCAACACCTTCTTTTTGTAACTTAAATTGGGTGACATGACCAACGGGTAAATGACGAAATAGTAGCGGGCTACCAATTTGTACCGGAGGCAAGGTATCTGCACTGAGTCGCAAGGCGCGAGAACCCGATTGTTGATACGCCGCCAGCTCTGCCAGTGATGGGTTAGCATACAGAGAATAGCGTTCAAGTACGGTTTCTTCTCCTTCACTAATAAAGCTGATAGCCCCACTCAGTAGTTGCTTCACAGGAGGAAGTGAGAGATTAATGCCGGCGCGGCCAAGCTCGGCACGCATTGAACCATCAACATAAAAACGGTTTTTGGAACGAATTAATGATTGGTATTGTTGTTCAATAACGGCATGAAACTCGACTTGATCCGCGCTGAGTTGAACATCTTTGATGATGCCAATTCGTACTCCGCGATACAAAATCTCAGCCCCTGACGTCAAACCATAAGCATGTTCAGCGGTAAGGGTAATGGAGAAAGTATGTGATTGAGATTGTTGATACTCAATTTTTCTTAGCGCTGTAAATTGTCGAGTACGTTCACCTTCACCCGGTTGTAAAGTAAGGTAATTACCTTTGATTAAGTTCGATAAATTTTCTAAGCCAGATAGTGAGACTTTGGCTTCTTGTAAAATGAACTGACTGCCGGTGGTGAGTAGCTCATTTAATGACGGTTGAATCGCAGCATGAGCAATAATTTGTGTATTATCCTCATTCAGTTGTAAATGAGTGATCTGTCCGATCTCTAATCCGCGATACATAATGGGCGATCCAGAAGCGTTAATCCCACTGTCATCAGGCAGTGTAATCGTGATCGGAATGCCGCGCCCGGCCGTTTTGAGATCTTGGTAAAGAATAAATTCACTAAATTGAGCGGCGGGTTCACCGCCATCGGGAGAGTCGACGGCAATCGCTCCGCCAATTAAGGCGCTTAAACTTTCTAAACGAACGTCAATTCCATCAAAGCCTAATGAGGTACCTATGCCGCTGACGTTCCAAAAACGACTTTCTTTGGTGATCAAATGGCGATATTCAGATTCAATGGAGACTTGTAACACGATGGATTGTGCATCTTTGGCAAGCTGATAGCTAAACACTTCACCAATCGGGATTTTTTTATAAACAATCGGTGAGCCAATAGAAATTCCGCCAAGATCGTTGGCCCGCAAGGTGATTTGTAGCCCACCATTGGAGACCAAGTCGGATGGGGCGCGATCTAAAGCATGATATATCTGCGGGTGATTTTCTTGCCCAGGACCTCCAGGATGCAGAGCAATATAATTACCAGACACCAAAGCATCCAATCCTGAAACACCAGACAAACTGGCGGTGGGTTTCACTAACCAAAAGCGTGTGGTATCAGAAAGTAATTGGGTAGCTTCGGGATAGATATCCGCTTCGACGTAGATGCTGTTTAACTCGGGAGCGAGTTTTATTTCCCGTACCATACCGACTTCTAATCCCTGATAGCGAATCGGTGTTCTCCCAGCGACGAGCCCTTGTGCATCCGAAAAATGAATTTGGATACGTTCACCAGCGTCATGTATCGCTTTACCGACCAGCCAACCTGCGAGCAATAAGGTGAGGATCGGTAGTATCCATAAAGGGGAGACCCCTTTATTGGATTTGATCTGCGGAGAGTAAGACGCTTGGGTCATTGGTGGTTTATTCATTACAAGACTCGCTGTGTTTTGTCTCTTGCTGATAATTATCCCACAATAGACGGGGATCAAGGCTTTCTGCCGCTAACATGGTTAATACGACCACAAAGCCAAAGGCTAGGGCACCATCACCAGGGATAAAATTAAGTAACTGGCCCCGATCGACCAAGGTCAACATAATGGCAATTACAAATAAATCGAGAACTGACCATTTTCCAACCCATTTTATCGCATAGAAAATACTCATTCGCTGCCGATGATAACGGCTACGTCGATATCGAATGGCCAGTAACAAGTAGATAAGCCCGAAAATCTTCATCACAGGAACGACAATGCTGGCAACAAAGATAATCACGGCAATGCCATACATACCTGAATTCATTAGCGAAGCCACACCCGATAAAATGGTATCTTCAAGACGTTGCCCATTGGTGATCAATATAGAGATAGGAAGTAGATTCGCGGGAATGATGGCAATACTCGCGGCGATAACATAGGCCCAAGTGCGTTCGATTGAACGAGGTTTTCGATGATAAAGTGGGTGATAGCAGCGAATACAACGGGCGTTTTCGTGTTGCGATAAGTGGCAATGATGGCAATGGACTTGTTTATCCGTTTGAGCGGGGTAATCTTGCTCGGGTTTCCATGCTTCCCAATAGCGACGAATGCTAATTCTGCTGAGTAATAACACAGTAAAAATTTGCAAGAGCACTAAACTGAACAGCGCAGGGCCAACAAAAATATCGGCGTAATCGCTCAATTTAAAGCTTGAAACCGCAACGCTGACCAAAAAGACATCAATCATTGCCCATGCTTTTAACTGCTGCATGATCCAGACCGAATAGCGTAAACCAAGAAACCAGTGATAACGTAGCGCAATATGGGCGGTAACGATGGAGGCAAAGACCAAAAATGGGGCTAGGGAGCTGCAAAAAAACACCAGTAGAGCCAGAATCACGTATCCTTCATTCGCTAGAGCGATGATCCCCCCAGATAAGGATGCAGGGATCATCACGCCGATCAAACGGATAGTTAAAAAGTCAAAGGCATGAGCAGGAAAAAACAGCAGTAAACAGGTGACCGCAATCGCTAAATTACCCGATAACGATGGGCTGCCACCTCGATAAAGTTGGGTCCCGCAGCGAGGGCAATGGGCACTTTTACCGCGCGGCACATCGACAACATCAACGGGCAATTCACATCCCTGACACAAACGAAGGTGGTTCGTGTTGGATGTATGTTGAGTGAGTGGCGTGCTAGACATCAGCGGTCACTCAATATTCGGTGACGATGTCACCGAATGGGTACATGAATTGCAGCTAATGACTGCCATAAGGCAAACGGAACTATGACTGAATAGCGCCATATAATGTTTGATAAAGTCCTTGCTGTTCAAGTAACTCTCCATGTGTACCAATTTGACTCACTCGCCCATCTTCTAATACATAAATCAAATCGGCTTGTTTCACGGCCGACAGCCGATGGGCAACAATCAGCGTAGTTCGTCCTTTTAAAAATCCACTTAATGCACGATGCAGTGCAGCTTCGGTTGCAGTATCGAGTGCTGACGTCGCCTCATCTAAAATTACCAATTTAGGATCACTTAATACCATTCTAGCAATAGCTAAACGTTGACGCTGGCCACCAGAAAGACGGATACCGTTACGACCAATGGGAGTATCCAATCCTTGACTGAGTTGGTGGGTGACATCTTGCAGTTGCGCTACTTCTAATGCATGCCAAAGCGAGGCGTCATCATAATCACCACCGAGGGTTAAATTATGCCTTAAAGTGTCGTTGAAAAGTATAGGTTGTTGTAACACCACCGCAATTTGACTGCGGATAATCTCAAAACCAATATCATCACACCGTTCGCCATTAAAATAAATTTCACCTGAATCTGCTCGATATGCTCCGAGTAGTAATTGAATTAAAGTCGATTTCCCGCCACCACTGGCCCCAACTAAAGCGACTTTTTTACCCGCGGGTATGGATAAAGATAGCTCATCAAGGACTTTTTTCTCGCCATCATAAGAAAAATTAACTTGTGAGAGTGTCACCGTTACGGGTTGATGAGTAAATGGGTTGACTTTACTGATCGGACGATACTCTTCCTCAAGCTGCAATAAGGTATTAATTCGTGTCAGTGCTGCTTTCGCGCTATACCAAGAAAATTGAATGCCCAGCAGCTCTTGTACTGGTCCTAACATAAACCATAAGTAGCCAAAAACCGCAAAATTTTGTCCGATAGTCAGATCGCTAAATAGCACCATTAACATTGCGACCGCGCGAAACAGCTCAAAGCCCAGTAGAAAGAGTAAAAACGAGAGTCGACCCGCGGCTTCAGCTTGCCAAGCGTATTTATCGGCGTTGGCTCGTACTTCGTCGGCATTGTTTTTGAGTTGAGTTAAAAACTCCCGTTCCTTGTTGGCCGCTCTAAGCTGATAGATACCATCTAAGGTTTCGACTAAACGGTTTTGAAATTTCTCAAATGCTTGGTTCTCGCGTTTTTTGAGATGTTTGACTTGGCTGCCGAGTAGACGGGAAAAATAGATAACAATTGGGTTAACCAATAGGATAAATAATCCTAATCGCCAATCAAGCCATAAGAGTACTAAGGCTGTACCTAATACTGTCAGCAAACTGATTAAAAATTTACTCAATGTTGAGCCAATAAATTGATCGATGGTTTCTATATCGGTTACCAAATGGGCATTAATTCCACCGCTGCCTCGTGTTTCATACTGACGAATACTGATTCGACCTAGTTTATCAATCATTTTACAGCGCATTTGGTAGGTAACCGTTTTTGATACCCGTGTAAACTGCCGACTTTGTATAATATTCAGCAGTTGGCTACCGGTGCGCATGAGCACCACCAGTAATAAAGTGAATAGGATATATCCAGTGGGTGTTTGCCAATCAGAGGGCAAGAGTGTATTCATTAACGCCAAACCACCAGCAGGTTGATTAAGCAAAACTTCATCGACCATCAATGGCATCAACAAGGGAATAGGTACACTGATTAAAGTCGCAACGATGGCAATAAAATTGGCAAAAAGCAGCGGGCGTTGATGTTTTTTTACTTGAGTTATCAACCAAGAACGGCTAATAGTGTCATGATTGTTGATCATTATAATGAGAATGCATCCTATTTAGTTTGATAGGTATTGTACGAAGAACAATAAGTGAAGTCTTTAATTTTATTGGGAATGAATATGAACTTAGCAGATTACCAACGTTTAACGAAGCAAGCCGTCGCTTTACTCGAATCTGAAACTGACTTAGTGGCTAACTTAGCGAATTTAAGTGCTTTATTAAATATGGAACTGAGCGATTTAAACTGGGTTGGTTTTTATCTCTTACAGAATGATGAATTAGTGTTAGGCCCTTTTCAAGGTAAACCCGCTTGTGTTCGTATTCCGGTAGGACGTGGAGTATGTGGGACGGCGGTTGCCACCAATACCGTACAACGTGTGGATGATGTGCATGCTTTTGTCGGTCATATCGCTTGTGATGCAGCAAGTAACTCGGAATTGGTGATCCCATTCACTATCTGTGGGCAATTGGTTGGTGTGTTAGATATTGATAGCCCAACAATTGCTCGCTTTTCAGAAATTGACCAGCAAGGACTGGTATTTTTAATGACGGAAGTAGAAAAGGTGCTTAATTCACACGCGAACAAGGCATAAATTCGCCTTTGCCAGTGGTTTTTCGTACTCAGGTCACTATAATACCGAACATATTTTATTATTTATGCCCCGCGGACCAGCCGCATCAACCAGGAATCCTCATGGAAAACACTGAAAAGTTAAAAAACAGCAAAGAAGTGATTGCGTATATTGCTGAATGTTTCCCTAACTGCTTTACTTTAGAAGGTGAGGCTAAGCCTCTTAAAATTGGTATTTTTCAAGATCTTGCTCAGCGTCTTAATGAAGATCCTAAAGTAAGCAAAACTCAACTTCGTGCAGCACTAAGACAGTACACTTCGTCATGGCGTTATCTGCATGGTGTTAAAGCTGGTGCGGTTCGTGTTGATCTTGATGGTAATGCTTGTGGTGAACTTGAACAGCAACATGTCGATCATGCTCAAGCTGCGTTAGCAGAAAGCAAAGCTCGCGTTGACGCGCGCCGTAAAGAGCAAGCGAAGAAAGTGCGTGAAGAGGCCAATAAAGCTAAGCCAAAAGCGAAAAAACCTCAACCACGTCGTGCACAAACACAAGATGTGACAGCAAAAACAGAGAAAAAACCAGTTGAAACGCGCGTGTTACAAGCTGACGAAATGAAAGTTGGCAAAGAAGTCAATGTGAACATGGGCAAAGGCAACATGGCTGCGACCATCGTTGAAATTAATAAGGAAGATGTGCGTGTTCAACTCGGTAACGGCCTGCAAATGGTTGTGAAGACGGAGCACTTGCGCGCTTAAAGGAGATATTCCTAAGCATGAAATGCCGTTCAAAATTAACATCAATTGCTGCTGGCCTATGGCTGGCAGCTTTTTCTGTTCAGGCGATAGAAGCCAATCTCAAGATAGAGGATCTTCCTCTTCTTACTCCACAAGCTCAACATGAAACCGCCAGTAAACGAGTGACGTCACGTTTTACTCGTTCTCACTATAAACACTTCTCTTTAGATGATGCGTTTTCTCAAGCTATTTTTGATCGTTATGTTGGCATGTTGGATTACAATCGTAATCTCTTTACTCAGGCCGATATTGACGCTTTTAAACCCTGGTCAACCCAGTTAGATGATCAGTTAAAAGCAGGCAATAATCAGATAGCGTTTGAATTGTATAATCTTTCAATGCGTAAACGTTTTGAGCGTTTCCAATACGCGTTGTCGCTCCTTGACCATGAAATGACCTTTGATAACGACGAGTTTATTGAACGCGATCGCTCCAAAGCCCCATGGCCGAAAGATCAAGCGGAAGTCGATGAGCTATGGCGTCAGCGTGTTAAATTTGATGCATTAAACTTGAAATTAACGGGTAAAACATGGCCAGAAATTCAAGAAACGCTGGCTAAACGTTATAATAATGCGATCAAACGTTTAACTCAGACCAATAGCGAAGATGTTTTTCAAGTCTATATGAATGCCTTTGCTCGGCAGATCGACCCTCACACCAGCTATTTATCTCCTCGCAATGCTGCTCAATTTCAATCGGAGATGAATTTATCTCTTGAAGGGATTGGCGCGGTATTACAGATGACGGACGATTATACGGTGATTCGCTCATTAGTCGTTGGTGGCCCTGCGGCGACCAGTCGACAGTTGAGTGAAGGGGATCGCATTATCGGTGTCGGTCAAGAGAAAGGCGATATTGTTGATGTGATTGGCTGGCGTCTCGATGATGTCGTGCAGTTAATTAAAGGGCCGAAAGGCACTAAAGTGCAACTGCAGGTATTACCGGAAGGTAATGACGCAAAAAGTCACATTGTCACTATTGTCCGAGATAAAATTCGTCTTGAAGACCGAGCGGTGAAATCTAAGGTCATTGAACAAGACGGCAAAAAAATCGGTGTCCTTGAAGTACCTAGCTTTTATGTAGGCTTAGCACAAGATACCGATAAGTTACTGACGGAGCTAAAAGCCAGCGGAGTCGACGGTATCATCATCGATTTACGTAATAATGGTGGTGGCGCATTAACGGAAGCCACGGCACTTTCTGGTTTATTTATTACCAGTGGTCCTATTGTTCAGGTACGCGATAGTTATGGCCGAGTGAATGTTAATAGCGATACTGACGGCAAAATCAGTTATCAAGGTCCAATGACGGTTTTGATTAATCGATTTAGTGCTTCTGCGTCAGAGATTTTTGCCGCGGCCATGCAAGACTATGGTCGAGCGATTATTCTTGGTGAAAACTCATTTGGTAAAGGTACGGTTCAGCAGCATCGCTCTTTAAATCATATCTATGATTTATTTGAACAAGAGCTTGGTTATGTGCAATACACGATTCAGAAGTTTTATCGAATTGATGGTGGCAGTACCCAAAATCGCGGTGTGATCCCTGATATCGTTTTCCCGAGTGCTATTGATGCGAGTGAAACAGGGGAAAGTGTTGAAGAGAATGCACTACCTTGGGACCGGATTGATCCGGTTAAATACCAAGTATTGCATGACTTTAGTGCGACGATTGCTAAGCTCGATCAGCGTCATCAAACTCGGATCCTAGCGGATCAAGAGTTTGGCTTTATCTTGCAGGATATTGAAAAATATCAAGCAGAAAAAGACGATAACTTATTGTCTTTAAATGAAAAGCAACGCAAGCAAGAGATGGAACAAGCGGATAAACAGCGATTGGATAGAATTAATCTTCGCCAAGCATCCCTTGGTAAAGAACCTTTTGCGGCCTTGAGTGATGTTCCCAAAGACTATGAAACTCCTGATGCTTATTTGAATGAATCGGTATCAATCATGGTGGACATGCTCAAGATTTGAGCTTTTCTATCTTGAAGAGTGAAAGCGAGCCAATGGGCTCGCTTTTTTATAACTGTTTGTTTTATCGTTGTTAATTTGAAATAAGTGTGCAGATAAGAAGAATT
Organism: Vibrio sp. A8-1; assembly: GCF_013048685.1. NCBI lineage: Bacteria > Pseudomonadati > Pseudomonadota > Gammaproteobacteria > Vibrionales > Vibrionaceae > Vibrio > Vibrio sp. A8-1. Next base: position 69,992 of record NZ_VHTC01000010.1, on the reverse strand, counting down.
TATAATGTGATTTTCATCGAAATTTCGCATTATAAATTGAAACCGCCTAAGCTTAAAATAAAAGCATTAGGGGGCACGATGAAATGGATTGCACTATTTATTGCTTGCTTCAGCTTAACGGCAACGAGCCCACAGTTAGAAGCGCGTTATCACTCAAGACAAGATCTGACTCAGTTTGATGTGCCTTTTTTGCTTGGCGATTGGTTTTTGTTTAACTCTGCACCAGAGGCATCGAAAGAAAACTTTCTCGTCGTTCGCTTAACCCTCAAGTCGGATTATTCATTTTTAATCGATATACAAAAGAAAGACTACAGTATTGATCACTGGCAAGGGCAATATTCTCTCAATCAAGATAGCTTGATCCTTGGTATCGATAGCAGCAAACCACAGCACTATTTTTATCAAGCGAATCATAATCAATTAATGCTTAATGGCGTTATTTTTACCAAGATGTTAACTAGCCCGTTAGCGGGAACTTGGTCAGGAGACTCATTGGCTGGCAGCGATCAATCGCTTCTCAATTTACAAAGCCTCGATTTGATTTTACAACCCGATTTCATCTTCTTTTTTCGTGCAACGGGTCAAAATGGTAATCAAACCGTACAACAAGGGGTGTTTTATACCGAAGATGAACAATTGGTCCTGTTGTACCCCCATGGTGAACATAATACGCGCTTTCAACTCAACCAAAATCGCTTAACGTTAGACATTGAGCAGGGCATGCTTTATGCCGAATTAAAGCGAATTCGCTAGTCGCTTTTTTCTTCATCATTCCATCATATTGCAGATTGACGATTTTCTTTGTTCTTTAGCTTCTTTAGCGCTGTCAGCGTGACGCTTTATCGTTTTAATACTTTATTTTTGACCTTATCGTTAAAATCCCATATCGCGTATCTGGGATACATCGGGCGAAAATCTCTCATTTTTTCGGTCTAGGGGTTGTTATTGGTGAAAACAAGATTAAGATCAGTTGATTAACATCAAGGTTTCTCAACCTTGCTCTTCATCTGTTTACGTCAAAAAGGATTCCGACCATGGCGACAAGCCCATTAGCCAAGTATCGTAAAGATTATCAGGCTCCCTCTCATTATATTGATCGTATTGATCTAACCTTTGATTTGCACGATCACGCGACTGTCGTTACGGCGGTTTCTCACGTTGAGCAACAGGCTGACAGTTCAACACTATTGCTGGATGGTGAAGGGCTAGTATTAACATCATTAAAAATTAATGGTGAAGAGTGGCAACACTTTACCAAGTCAGAGGCTCATTTAGAAATAACTCAACTACCTCAGCAGTTTGAGTTAACCATTGTGACGGAAATCGATCCTCAAAGTAATACTGCATTAGAGGGACTCTATAAGTCCGGTGGCGCTTTCTGTACTCAGTGTGAAGCGGAAGGGTTTCGTCGCATCACTTATTTCCTTGACCGTCCAGATGTCTTAGCCAAATACACCAGTACCGTGATTGCCGACAAAGCCTTATATCCATACTTGCTAAGTAATGGCAATAAAATTGCTCAAGGTGAGGCTGACAATGGTCGTCATTGGGTCAAGTGGCACGATCCCCATCCTAAACCAGCGTATTTATTTGCTTTGGTCGCGGGAGATTTTGACGTCTTGCGTGACCAGTTTATCACTCGTTCTGGTCGTCATGTTGATTTGGAAATTTTCGTTGATAAAGGCAATTTAGATCGCGCAGGCCATGCGATGACGTCACTAAAAAATTCGATGAAATGGGATGAGCAGCGGTTTGGTCTGGAATACGATCTGGATATTTATATGATCGTGGCTGTCGACTTTTTCAATATGGGAGCGATGGAAAACAAAGGGTTAAATATTTTCAACTCAAAATTTGTGTTAGCCAATGAGAAGACGGCGACCGATACCGATTATCTTGGTATTGAAGCGGTGATTGGCCATGAATATTTCCATAACTGGACGGGTAACCGAGTTACTTGTCGTGACTGGTTTCAATTAAGCTTAAAAGAAGGCTTAACGGTATTTCGCGATCAAGAATTCTCTTCTGATCTTGGTTCGCGAGCGGTGAATCGCATTCATAATGTCCGGATTATTCGTGGCCCTCAATTTGCGGAAGATGCTAGCCCAATGTCTCATCCTATCCGTCCGGATAAAGTGATAGAAATGAATAACTTCTACACCTTGACCGTCTATGAAAAGGGCAGTGAAGTGATTCGGATGATGCATACCTTATTAGGTGAAGCAGCGTTCCAGCAAGGGATGAAGCTTTATTTTGAACGCCATGATGGCACCGCAGCAACCTGTGAAGATTTTGTTTTAGCAATGGAAGAGGCAAGCGGTATTGATTTAACTCAATTCCGTTTATGGTATAGCCAATCGGGTACACCATTACTTAAAGTGACGAGTCATTATGATGACCAAGCGCAAACGTACGCATTAACGGTTGAACAAAGTACAGAGCCAACGCATGATCAGCCAGAAAAATTACCATTGCACATTCCGTTTGATATAGAACTGTATCGTGAAAATGGTGAAATCATTCCGTTACAGTGTAATGGAAAGGCCGTTTCTAATGTACTCAATGTGACTCAAGCCAAGCAGACGTTTGTCTTTGAGAAGGTGACCAGCCAACCGATCCCATCTTTATTACGTGAGTTTTCTGCTCCGGTAAAACTTGAGTATGACTACCGTGATCAAGAGTTAAGCTTTTTAATGAGGTATGCGACTAACGCTTTTGCACAATGGGATGCCGGGCAGATGCTGTTGGCAAAATACATTCGAGCGAATGTCGAATCCGTTCAGCAACAACAAAAGGCCACCTTACCTGAAGCGGTTGTCGATGCATTTCGTGGTGTGTTGCTCAGTGATAAGCTAGAGCCAGCCTTTGTGGCAGAAATGCTGGCTTTGCCGAATCATAATGAAGTATCGGGTTGGTATAAGCAGGTGGATGTCGATGCGATTGCCAAAGTGTTACATGAACTGAAAGTGATGTTAGCCACTGAGCTAGAAGATGAACTCAGTGCCACTTATCATTCATTAACTCAGGCTGAATATTCGATTGAGCATGCGGCGATTGGTCAGCGTACTTTACGCAATACCTGTTTAGCTTTATTGGCTTTCACTGAGCAAGGCAACCGTTTGGTCCAACGTCAGTATCAGCAAGCCAATAATATGACCGACACGATTGCCGCAATGAGCGCGGCGAATAGTGCTCAATTGGCTTGTCGAGAAACGCTGATGGCTGATTATAGTCTGAAATGGCAACACGATGGGTTGGTGATGGATAAGTGGTTTACTTTGCAAGGTTCGAATCCTGCTGAAGATGCCTTGAGTGTCATCCAGGCAACGATGCAACATACCGCTTTTAGCTTGAAGAATCCTAACCGCATTCGTAGCTTAATTGGTTCATTCTTTACCATGAACCCAGTTAATTTCCATGCACTTAGTGGTGACGGTTATCGCTTTGCGGGGCAGATATTGCGTGAGTTAAACAGCAGTAATCCTCAAGTAGCTTCTCGTTTAATTGATCCGTTACTCAAGTTTCGACGTTATGACGAGCAGCGACAAGCATTAATGAAACAGCAGTTAGATGCGTTACAGTCACTGGATGATCTTGCGCGTGACTTATTTGAAAAAGTCAGCAAAGCGCTTGAACAAGCCTAACTTGTTCGATATTTACTCATTGATCGGGTGCTGGAAGGGAACCTCGTTTCCAGCACCATTTAAAGCACAATTATGAACTACTATTTTTTCTCTCTTAACATCTCTTATCAAACTTTCCTTGCTCATTATTCTGGGCTAGCCAGCCACATTCTAGTCACTACCGAACATGGCTTACGTTTACAATTACCGGCTGCAAAATTTCGCCCATTTCTTAGCCAAATTGGAGTAAAAGGTCGATTTCGTCTAACAACTGACCAAAACAATAAGTTTATAAAGTTAGATATGCTGTCCTGAGGTAAATTTGTGGTGATTTGAATCGCTACGCCTGTCACATTATTAAACATTTCACTATCAATTGCGTCCAAATGCGTTAACGAATGGTTAGCAAAGCACTACAATAGGCCTCGCATTACCGTAAGTTACAACTATGCTTAGCGCATACCCTACCAGCCTATAATTCTAATATTTGGAGTCGCATATGACCGCGCGTGAAAGTTTGATGCCGGTTCTACTTGAAAAAGTATACCAGCTAATTCAAGACAAACTTGAGCTTGCTCACCAACCTCTTGTTACTCAACTCGGCCAACACCTATTTAGTAATGTTGCGCAAGACGATCTTAGTAAACGTAATGAATCTGACTTATACGGTGCCGTAGTCAGTCTTTGGCATCATATTAATGAAAAGAAAGCCGACCAACGTTCGGTACGTGTATTTAACCCAACCGTCAGTAAACATGGTTGGCAATCGACTCATACGATCGTTGAAATTGTCGTACCCGATACTCCTTTCCTTGTTGATTCAATCAAAATGACGTTAAGTCGTCTCGATTTAACATCACACTTAATGTTAAACGGCCCAACGCACATAGAACGAGATAACAACGGTGCGGTGCTTAGCATTGGTCAAGGTGCTGGCGCGTTGCAATCACTTTTTCATATTGAAGTGGATAGATTAAGCAGCAAAGAAGAGATGACGGCGTTAAAAGAAGAGCTGTTGGAAATCCTCAGTGATACAGCTTTGGTGGTCCAAGATTGGAAACCAATGGCGAGTAAGCTTGAGCAAGTGATTGAGGAGTTAGAGTCGCATAAAAACCATATTCCGGTTGATGCTGAACATTATCAAGAAACTCTCGTTTTCTTACGCTGGCTTGGCGCGCATAATTTCACTTTCATGGGTTATAAAGAATTTGATCTGGTTAATCACGACGATGACACTGAGCTTCGACCTACGCCAGATGCAGGATTAGGCTTATTTTCGGATCCGAAACGGGTTCGTGGTGTGAAGTTATCACAGTTTTCCGACTCTGCTCGTTTAGAAGCGAAGAAGCCTTTCTTACTGATCCTGACTAAAGGCAACAAACAGTCGCGCATTCATCGCCCAGCGTATACCGATTATATTGGCATTAAGAAATTTGATGCCAATGGTAAAGTGATTGGTGAGCATCGTTTCACGGGTTTATACACCTCAGCAGTTTATAACCAAACGGTCGAAAGTATCCCACTGGTTCGTGAAAAAGTACAACGCATCCTAACAGCAAGTGGCTATCGTGCGGGCTCTTATGCCTACAAAGCATTACACAATATTTTAGAGAACTATCCTCGCGATGAGCTTTTGCAAGCGAAAGAAGAGGAGCTTCTTGAAGTGGGGATGGGGGTTGTGCAAATGCAAGACCGTGACCTGATCCGTTTATTTGTTCGCAAAGACCCCTTTGGCCGTTTCTTCAGTTGTATGGTCTATGTTACCAAAGAGCGTTACAACACCGAGTTACGCCGTCAAACACAGCGGCTATTAAAGCAGTATTTTGGTTGTGAACAAGAAGTGGAATTCACCACCTATTTTTCTGAAAGCCCGCTAGCGAGAACGCATTATATTGTGCGGGTAGAAAATAACAGTGCCAATATTGATGTTAAGAAGATAGAGCAAAATTTAATGGAAGCATCAACCAGCTGGGATGACCGTTTATCCGAAGCAATTATTGCCAACTTTGGCGAAAGTTCAGGTTTATCATTAGCCAAAGAGTATCAACGCGCTTTTCCTCGCTCTTATAAAGAAGATGTCATGCCAGGCTCAGCGGTTGCGGATATTGAACGATTAGAAGCCCTGAATGAAGATAACAAACTTGGCATGCTGTTTTATCGTCCTCAAGAAGAGGCGAAAGATTCTAAGGCGGTGCGCTTAAAACTGTATCATCGCGATGAGCCGATTCATCTGTCCGATGTGATGCCAATGTTAGAAAACCTTGGCTTACGTGTCATCGGTGAATCGCCATACGAAGTGACGAAGACCAATGGCCAAGTCTATTGGATTCTAGATTTCTCTATGCTGCATAAGAGCGAGAAGCAAGTTGATTTGCGTGAAGCACGCGATCGTTTCCAACAAGCATTTTCAGCCATTTGGCATGGCGAATTAGAGAGTGATGGTTTTAACCGCTTAGTGCTTGGTGCTTCTTTAACTGGACGTGAGATTTCTATTTTACGCGCTTATGCACGTTATATGCGTCAAGTCGGTTTCCCATTCAGCCAACACTATATTGAAGATACCTTAAGTCATTACCCTGATTTAGCGAAAGGGTTGGTTGATCTGTTTGTACGTCGTTTTGATCCTAAATTTAAAGGTTCGCAAAAAGGCCAAGCGGAGCTGATTGCTCAGTTAACCGAGCAATTGGATCATGTCGAAAGTCTCGATGATGATCGTATTCTTCGCCGTTATATGGAAATGATCTGCGCAACGTTACGTACGAACTATTTCCAAATGGATGAAGAGAAACAACCGAAACCTTGGCTGGCTCTTAAGCTAAAACCACGGGAAATTCCTGATATCCCAGCTCCCGTACCTGCCTTTGAAATTTTTGTCTATGCGCCGGATATGGAAGGGGTTCACCTGCGTGGTGGTAAAGTTGCCCGTGGTGGTTTACGTTGGTCTGATCGCCAAGAAGATTTCCGAACCGAGATTTTAGGCTTAGTAAAAGCTCAACAAGTAAAAAATACCGTGATTGTTCCCGTTGGAGCGAAAGGCGGTTTTGTTTGTAAGAAACAGCACTTACTGACTGGACGAGATGAAATCTTTGCCGAAGGACAGCGTTGTTACAAGCGCTTTATCCAAGCATTATTAGATGTCACGGATAACATTGTTGAAGGTGAAATTGTCCCGCCACGTAATGTGGTTCGTCATGATGAAGATGATCCTTATTTGGTTGTCGCTGCCGACAAAGGGACAGCGACCTTCTCTGATTTAGCAAACTCCGTTTCAGCGGATTACCAATTCTGGTTAGGGGACGCGTTTGCCTCTGGTGGCTCTAATGGTTATGACCATAAAGCCATGGGTATTACTGCTCGTGGTGGTTGGGAATCGGTTAAACGTCATTTCCGTGAACTCGGTATTAACTGTCAAACGACGGATTTTACCGCGGTCGGTATCGGTGATATGGCGGGCGATGTGTTTGGTAATGGTATGTTGTTATCGCAACATATTCGTTTACAAGCCGCTTTTAACCATCTGCATATCTTTATTGATCCAAGTCCAGATGCTCAAACAAGCTGGCAAGAGCGGCAACGTCTGTTCCAATTACCACGCTCTAGCTGGGAAGATTACAATCCAAGCTTGATCTCGCAAGGTGGTGGCGTTTTCTCTCGCAAAGCGAAATCAATCGCGCTTAGTCCAGAAATTCAAAAAATGCTTGGTACTAAGAAAGCGTCAGCCGCTCCGAATGAACTGATCAAGATGATCCTGAAAATGCAGGTTGATCTTCTGTGGAATGGTGGGATCGGCACTTACATCAAATCATCGAAAGAATCGCATGCCGATGTCGGTGATAGAGCGAATGACGCACTGCGTATTGACGGTCGTGAAGTCAAAGCCAAAATTATTGGTGAAGGTGGTAACCTAGGTATGACTCAGCAAGGGCGGGTAGAGTACGCGCTCACTGGTGGGCGAGTGAATACCGATTTCGTTGACAACGTAGGTGGGGTTGATTGCTCGGATAATGAAGTCAATATTAAGATCTTCTTGAATGGTTTAGTCGCCAATGGCGATCTAACCGTAAAACAGCGCAACCACATCCTAGAATCCATGGAAGAGGAAGTCGGTGAAATTGTTATTGAAGATGCTTATACCCAATCAGAGTCTATTTCGGTGACCGAGCAATTGGGCGTTGAGGTGGTTAAAGAGCAAATTCGTTTCATTCATCACATGGAGAAAACGGGTTATCTTGACCGCGCCTTAGAGCATATTCCTGATGACGAAACGTTGTTAGAAAGAGAGAAACAAGGTTTTGCATTAACTCGACCAGAGCTTGCCGTGCTGGTGGCCTATGGAAAAATGGCCTTAAAAGAGGAGTTGGCTTGTGATGAGATAGCTAATGATCAATTCCATGCGCAGCAATTGATTCAGTACTTCCCATCAAAGTTACGCGGTGACTATTCGCAGCAGATGCACAACCATCCACTGCGTAAAGAAATCATTGCCACCGCGTTAGCTAACCAAATGGTTAATGAAATGGGCTGTAATTTTGTGACGCGTTTGCAAGAAGAGACTGGAGCTAGCGTCACGGATATAGCTCATTCTTATGCCGCTGCCCGTGAAATTTTCGAGCTCGGTAGCGTATTGCAGCAAGTTCGTTCACTGGATAATCAAGCGACAGCGAGTGCTCAATATCAAGTGATGTTCCAAGTTCGTCGAACGTTGCGTCGTCTATCTCGTTGGTTGCTGCGTAATCGCACTGGAAAACAGTCCGTGCAAGCGCTCATTGATCAGTACCAATCGGACGTACGCAGTATTACTCGTCAGTTAGATAGTTTGCTGGTGGCTGATGAAGTTGCTGAACATGATTTGCTGGCGAATAGCTGGATAGAACAAGGCATTAATTCGGACTTAGCGCATTATGTCGCTCGTCTATCCAGCCTTTACTCGGTACTGGATATCTCTACCGTCTCTCATGAGAAAGCGATTCCAGTAGAGCATGTCGCTAAATTATATTTTAATCTGGGCGATCGTTTATCGATTCATTGGTTCTTGAAACAGATAAATAATCAAGCGGTTGAAAATAACTGGCAGGCATTGGCAAGAGCGGCATTTAGAGAAGATCTCGACTGGCAGCAACGCCAATTAACGGCGCAAGTGCTTAATGCGGTCAATGGTTCAGAGACTACGGATGTGATTCATGCTCTGCAACGTTGGATGGACAATAACAGCGTTTCACTGCAGCGTTGGGAAAACATTCTTAATGAATTTAAAGTGGGCTCGGTTCATGAGTTTGCTAAGTTTTCCGTTGCGATGCGTGAATTGATGTTGCTCAACTTAAATTGTGTAGCGACCGAATAAGCATTGAATTGTGCGACAAATAGGTCAATAATAACGCCCCGTTTATACGGGGCTTTTTTTTCGGAGGCACAATGCTTTACCGCTTAGCCAGAGCTGGCTTTTTTCAATTGGATGCTGAAAGGGCGCATGATCTCGCCATTCAAAATTTCAAACGCTTTACCGGTACACCGCTTGATCTCTTCTATCGTCAACACCTTCCTCATCGTCCTGTCGAATGCATGGGACTCACGTTTAAAAATCCTGTTGGTTTAGCCGCTGGCCTTGATAAAAATGGTGAATGCATTGATGCGTTTGCCGCGATGGGCTTTGGATTTATTGAAGTGGGCACAGTGACACCTCGACCGCAATCAGGTAATGATAAACCTCGTTTATTTCGTTTAGTGCATGCTGAAGGTATCATTAATCGAATGGGCTTTAATAACCTGGGTGTTGATCACTTAGTGGAGAAGGTAAAGCAAGCGAATTATGATGGCATCATTGGGATCAATATTGGTAAGAATAAAGACACGCCAATTGAAAAGGGTGCTGAAGATTATTTAATTTGTATGGAGAAGGTGTATCCCTATGCTGGTTATATTGCGGTGAATATTTCTTCCCCCAATACCCCTGGGTTGCGAACGTTACAATATGGTGAAGCTTTAGATGAGTTACTCTGCGTCTTAAAACAGAAGCAGACCGCGCTGGCTGAGCAACACAACAAATACGTACCTCTAACCTTAAAAATTGCACCAGACCTAACGGATGATGAGCTGCAGCAAATTTGCCAATCTTTACTCAAGCACAATATCGACGGGGTGATTGCTACCAATACCACTTTAGATCGTACTTTAGTGGAAGGAATGAAATTTGCTAATGAGGCAGGGGGACTGAGTGGCCGTCCACTGCAATCACGCAGCACTGAAGTCGTAAAACTATTATATCAACAGCTCGGTGAACAAATTCCAATCATTGGTGTTGGAGGAGTGGATAGCTATGTGGCAGCAAAAGAGAAATTGCTGGCGGGTGCTAAGTTAGTCCAAGTGTACAGTGGCTTTATTTATCATGGCCCTAAATTGGTCAGCGATATTGTGAAGAATTTATAACGTGTTGAATTAAATTCTGATTTTTAAAAAGTGACAAGGTGACATCAAGAGGAAGTGAGTAACTCATTTCCTCTTTTTTTTTATTCCATGCTTCCTAGAATGGCACTAATAGGTAAGAAATTTTTATCTGATTGGTTTGATCATCAGCAAATAGAGAGCCGGAATAATGCTAAAGCCCAGTGATAAATGGAGTTGGTACTATTCAGATAGTGAAGGCTATTTGATGCTGGACCTTGGACAAGAGATGGTCTTTCGCACTAATCTGAGTCGCAATCTATTGGTTGATTCCGCTTTCTCGAATCCTTCATTTACGGTCGATGATGCTTCCGATTACCAAACGTACAAAGAACGGATCAGTGGTCTTCAACTCACCGAGCCACGTCAAGTTGAATTGGCACTGTATTGCGTGGCAGCGAAGCGTTTCCATAAGCCTGTGCAGCCAAAGAGCTGGTTTTTTGATTATCAATCAGTCACGGATACTAAACCTGAAGAGGGTGATATTGTGGGTTTAGTAAATGGCTTCAATCAAGGTTTTTTTATCGTACTTGAGGTTGGAGAGAGTGCGAGTTTGTGTGCGTTAATTGAACTAGAACCGTTTATATTAAGCACGACGAAACAGTTAGAGTTCGGTCAAGTGATTAAAGTGATGCATGACCGAATGTCCATAGCCAACCACATCCTTCAGCCAGAGCGAGTTGCTTTGGTTAGCTAGTTTCCCTCATCATTTCGTTCCTTTGTTTTATTTCCTATCGGCGTTCTGCCGATTTTTTTTGTCTCTATATTGCCAAAACTCCCAGCGAACATTGTTAATCAACTGAAAGAGCGCGATATTCTGCGCAAAATTTAGAGATTAATTTCCGGAAACGTGACACAGCAAAGCCTTGAAAACGGAGGTTAGGAGTGTCAAAAGTTCCCGTTTTACCGTTAAATGGTGTTTTATTACAACCGGTGTTGCTGCTTGGTATAGTCCAGTTTTGTTGTGAATAAATACTCACTCCTTTGTTGGCGCAGGGAATTCGACATTGATTAAGATGGGCAAGGAGACTAATAAGAAGTGTTAACAGACAGCGGCAATAGTTTTGTAGTAAGTTTGTACCGGCTTTGGAGCCAATCAATCGTCCTTTCCAAAGGGGGTTAATTGACTATTCGATTTAGGCTTCTAAGCTGCAATCGTGTTGGCTGTGTTCGTTATCTCAATTGTTTAAGGATGCTCATTGGATGCCAGGCTTGTCGCCGAGCTGCAGCGCCACGTTGTTTGGGTATCGATAAAGTGCTAGGCGAGTTATAACGATGATTTTTTGTAAAAATGGTCGGTTTAACTTTAGGAATGGCCTTTAATGTCAGTTATAATCTGAGGCCATTTTTACCAGTTAAAGAACCCTATGAATCAATATCTAGCAGTAACCTCAAATGGCCTTGAAAATCTATTAGCCGAAGAACTCACACAATTAGGCATCACTAATGTAAAACCCGTTCAGGCCGGGGTGAAATTTACCGCTTCCAATGAACAGATTTACCGTTGCTGTTTATGGAGTCGATTAGCTTCTCGATTTGTTCGTGTTGTTGCTGAGTTTGCTTGCCAAAATGATATGGACTTATATCTTTCGGCTAGCGCGATTAACTGGGTCAATCATTTCCATAGTTCGAAGCAATTTGTGGTCGATTTTAATGGTACTAACCGCGAAATTCGTAATAGCCAATATGGTGCGATGAAGGTTAAAGATGCCGTTGTTGACTGCTTTACTAAGAAAAACTTACCACGCCCTTCGATCAATAAAGAGCAACCGGATGTAAGAATTCACGTTCGTTTACATAAAGATAAAGCGCTGCTTGGTATTGATATGGTCGGAGCGGGTTTACATATTCGTGGTTATCGCCCTGAATCGGGCCGAGCTCCATTGCGAGAAACATTGGCTGCAGCGATTGTATTACGTAGTGGCTGGGAAAGTACCAAGCCTTTACTCGATCCAATGTGCGGTTCTGGTACCTTATTGATTGAAGCTGCGATGATGGCGGCGAATATTGCTCCAGGTTTAAAAAGAGCCAAATGGTGTTTTGAAGCATTAGAAGATTTTCAACCAGAGCTGTGGGCAGAAGTGAAAGCTGAAGCAACAGTGCAAGCGAGAAAGGGCGTCAAGAAAACTGACGCAAGGTTTTTTGGCTTTGATAATGACAGCCGTGTTTTACAAATGGCTAAAGACAACGCACGTCGAGCCGGTGTAGAGAGCTTAATTCAATTTGACGTTGGTGATGCTGCGAAGTTGACTCGTCCTGCAGAGTTTACTCAGGGGGTGATTATTTGTAATCCACCTTACGGCGAACGTTTAGGTACTCATCCCGGTCTTATTGCTTTATATACCGCTTTCGGCGCTCAATTAAAAACCGAGTTTGGCGGCTGCCAAGCGTCCATTTTCTCTGGATCGGATGAGCTATTAAGCTGTTTACGCATGCGAGCAGAAAAACAGTTCAAATTAAATAACGGTGCGTTACCGTGTCACCAAAAGAATTATCTGATTGCGGAGCGCGAACAGGCTCAATTAGAGGGGATGCAGCAAGCTCCGACGCAGCAGATTGCCCCTGATTTTTCCAATCGTTTGAAAAAAAATCTCGCGAAAATTGCTAAATGGGCGAAGCGTGAAGGCTTAGATTGTTATCGTATTTACGATGCCGATCTACCCGAATATAACGTTGCGATTGACGTTTATGTTGATCAATTGGTCATCCAAGAGTACGCGCCACCGAAAACCATTCCTGAAGAAACGGCTAAACGTCGTCTGACGGATATTATTCGAGCTGCGATTCAGGTAACGGGCGTTGATGCCAATAAGGTCGTATTAAAAGTCCGTGAACGTCAAAAAGGCAGTGCTCAATATCAAAAGATGGCTCAACAATCTCAAACCTTTGCGGTTAACGAGTATGGTGTCAAATTGTTGGTCAATCTGCATGATTACCTCGATACTGGCTTATTCCTCGATCATAAACTGACGCGCCGTCGTTTAGGTCAAATGGCGAAAGGATGCGATTTCTTAAATCTCTTTGCTTATACCGGCTCGGCAACCGTGCACGCTGCGTGTGGTGGGGCGAAGTCGACAACCACCGTTGATATGTCCAATACCTACCTAGAATGGGCAAAAGAGAACATGAAACTCAACGGTCAAGTGGGAAGACAGCACCAATTTGAACAAGCCGACTGTCTGAAGTGGCTAGACAATGCCAACGGCCAGTATGATCTTATCTTTATTGATCCGCCGACTTTTTCTAATTCGAAACGAATGGAGCAGTCGTTTGATGTGCAAAGAGACCACATTTTGTTGATGAAGAATCTTAAGCGTATTTTGCGCCCAGGTGGCACGGTGGTTTTCTCAAATAATAAGCGTCATTTCAAAATGGACATGGACTCGCTGCAAGAACTTGGCCTATTGGCGCAAAATATTTCGGCTCAAACACTGCCAATGGATTTTGAGCGTAATAAGCAAATCCATAACTGTTGGTTAATCACTCATCAACCGCAACAACCAGGTTTAGTGTGACCTTAAGTGACAATGTAACTAAAGTTCAGCTTACTTACCAAGGTGGAGACATCACTTCACCTTGTTGTTTTAATCAATTAACTCAATGGTTTGAAAAAACATGGCATTAATTACCATTCATAATGGGTTGCTGGCGTTCGGTGATCATCCTTTACTTGATCAGGCTGATTTTGCACTGCAGGAAAACGAACGTGTGTGTCTTGTAGGGCGTAATGGGGCGGGTAAATCAACATTAATGAAAGTGTTGGCAAAAGAAATCTTACTCGATGACGGTAAGATGCAGATCATGCAAGATGTGGTAGTCTCACGTTTAGAGCAAGATCCTCCTCGTGATCAACAAGGCACAGTGTATGATTATGTTGCCGGTGGTTTAGCTGAAGCAGGAGAACAGCTTAGGATCTACCAAGATCTTTTGGATCTTGTCACGCATTCACCCACCGACGCCAATATTAAAAAATTATCGGCGGTTCAAGAGCAGTTGGATCACACCGGTGCGTGGCGCTTTGAAGATAGAATCAATAATGTGCTGACCGCTCTGAAATTGGATGGGCAAACTAAGCTTACCGATTTATCCGGTGGATGGCAGCGTAAAGCCGCTTTAGCTCGCGCCTTAGTGTGCGAGCCGGATGTGTTATTGCTTGATGAACCCACTAACCATTTGGATGTGACGACCATCGAATGGTTAGAAGGCTTTTTGAAAGATTTTCGTGGTTCGATTATTTTTATTTCTCATGACCGAACCTTTATCAAATCGATGGCAACGCGCATTGTCGATTTAGATCGCGGCAAGTTGAATTCTTTCCCCGGTAACTATGATCAATATTTAGTTGAAAAAGAAGATCAATTACGCGTTGAAGAAATGCAAAATGCTGAATTTGATAAAAAATTGGCTCAAGAAGAAGTATGGATCCGGCAAGGTATTAAAGCACGTCGTACTCGTAATGAAGGACGAGTGCGAGCCTTGAAAAAACTTCGTGAAGAACGTAGTCAGCGACGTGAAGTGCAGGGCAAGGTTAACCTTAAGATTGATGATGGTTCTCGCTCAGGCAAAATTGTCTTCGAAGCGGAAAATCTGTGTTATTCGATTGATGGCAAATCGATTGTTAACGATTTCAGCTTTAATATCATGCGTGGCGATAGAATCGCCCTCATTGGTCCAAATGGCTGTGGTAAAAGTACCTTATTAAAGCTGTTGCTCGGTGAGCTGACCGCTGACAATGGCCGTTTGCATTGTGGTACCAAACTTGAAGTCGCTTACTTTGATCAATATCGAGAGCTGCTCGATCCTGAGAAATCGGTGATTGATAACCTTGCTGATGGTAAACAAGAGGTGATGGTTGCAGGGCGACCACGTCATGCGTTAAGTTACCTGCAAGATTTTCTCTTCGCGCCTAAACGGGCTCGAACGCCGGTGAAAGCCTTATCTGGTGGTGAGAAAAACCGCTTATTACTGGCGCGGATTTTCCTAAAACCCAATAACTTATTGGTGCTCGATGAACCAACCAACGATTTAGATATCGAAACATTGGAACTTTTAGAAGATTTGCTTGCCAATTACCAGGGTACATTATTATTGGTGAGCCACGATCGTGAGTTTGTCGACAATACCGTGACCACCAGTTGGATTTTTGAGGGTAATGGCGTTATTGAAGAGTTCGTTGGCGGATATCATGATGCGCAGCAGCAGCGACAGCAGGTCTTACAGGCTCGCCTTGCGGATGTTGAGCCGATAAAGCCAGTTAAAGCTGTTGATAAACCAGCTAAAGCCAGCGAAGTAAAACCGAAACTTAAAAAGTTATCTTATAAGTTGCAGCGTGAGTTAGAAGAACTGCCTGCCAAACTTGAACAGTTTGAAACTGAGATTGAGACGCTACAGCTGCAAATCAATGACGCTGATTTTTTCAGCCAGCCTGTAGATCACACACAACAGATATTAGATAAGCTAGCAGCCACTGAGCAGGCGCTCGAAGTAGCTTTTGAGCGTTGGGAAGAGCTTGAAGCGATGCAACAGGAAAGTTAATGAAACCAATAAGTAGTAATATGTTTAAGCTGACAGCGATCAGCGCAATGATTCTGTCAACCACATCTGCCTCAGCGGCGCTGTATCAAGTGATTGAACCTCAAACTACTTTTGCTTTTGAAAGTGTTTATGGGGTCGCGATTCAACCGGGCAATATTAACATTGCTGATCCTGAAGCTAAAAAACTCGGGTGTTTTTCAACTTCAGCAGATGTAACTGATTGCAAAGATTTTCGTTTGGCTGGAGAAACCCGACGGGTTGCCACTCATGATGGCCAGGCGGTAGATGGCGTTAGCTATCGAGAGGAAGTAGCATTTGGCTTAGATGTTGGCTTTAATTTTATTCAGAACCAGAGAGACTTTGAAAATTATTGCAGTCGTTTTTTAGGCTACGCTACGTGTGATACTTGGGCTAGTATTCATTGGAATGAGTGGGATAGAGAGCGTCGAGGGGTTACTACTCCTAATGCGACTGCTTTTATTGAAGGGGAGCAAACTCCCTTAACCGTGAGTGGTGCAGGCAACGAAAATATTGTTATCAATAGTTTAACTTCAGATGCAAAGCCAAAGCCTATCGGAATTAAAATTGCTGCCGGTGATGTGTCAGGCTTTCGCCGTAACTCAGTTCAAGCCATAGGGATTGTTGATATTACTACAGAGCCAGAAAGCAAATGGCCGCAAACTCGAGCTTGGAAAACCGATGGAACTTACACGGTCGGAAGTATCGCTAACGAAGCAACAAATAACCAAGGTAACTTTTATACTTCCAAAGGCGCGATTTGGGACAACTCAGGCAAAATGACGGAAATCCCTTGGCCAAGCGAGAATGCAAACCACAGTAATCGTTTAGCTCAAGGTAGTATACGTGACTTTGTTATAGATAAGGATAATAACAAACTTTACGCAGTTGGTTATAACACATTTTATAGCGACCAGAATTTAATGCAGGCTAGTGTTTCAATTCTAAAAATTGAGGGTGACGATACTCTTAGTTTTACCAATACCAAGCCAGTTGCAGGGGCTACTGTACGAGAAAATGGTAATAGTGGTGACCGCATTATTTACTCTCATTCGCTATTAACGGCAGTCAATGAGCATGGTATTGCGATTGGTGAGGCTAAATTATCTCGCGCTGAAAGTGGAGCTTACGCTAATCGGTTATTTGTTGTTCCAGAGATTAACGATCCTAAAGCTAACTTCTTAAATGGCAGTATATTTTTTGCTGGAGCAGGAGGCAAAGCGGGGGCCATTAATAACTTTAATGAAATCGTCGGTCAGATTGATACCGAAGAAACCCGTGAAGTGGGCGGAAAACCGCGTCGTAAGCGAGGGTTTATCTATCCTTATGGGACTGAGCTTCAAGGTAGTGTTCCTGAGCGTCAAGATATTTTCAACAATCGGGCGTGGTTATTGGATGATTTAACCAATGGTAGTGAGTTTTCTGATAATAACCAATATCGAATTATTGCGGCTAACGATATTAATGATGCCGGTGTAATCGCGGCCACTGCGTTAAAATGTACTGGTGGTTATGACTCGACTGCGCATAATGCCCAATGTGGCGCAGGGAAAGGACAAGAGAAAACCGTCGCTGTTAAATTGGTGCCAATTGCAGGCAAGACCCATGAGATCTCTCCTCGAGGTATGGATGATCTAGTGGTAGAGCGTAATGGCGCTGGACTGGGATTGTGGTCTTTGATTCTTGGCGGCTTACTTTGGTTCCGTAGAAAATAGTTAAAATTTGTCAAACGAGGCATAGGTTCACAATTTTGGACTTATGCCTTTTTTATTGCTTGAGAAAGGGACGCTTTTGGTCGATTCTTAATGATGTGGTCATAAAAACACCACATCATTTTAATAGTTGTACGTTAGAAACAAGTTACTGTATGAGGACTGCACTATGAAGAGACAAAAGCGTGATCGCCTGGAAAGAGCGCAATCTCAAGGATACAAAGCAGGATTGAACGGACGTTCTCCTGAGGAGTGCCCTTATCAACAAACGGATGCTCGCTCATATTGGCTAGGTGGTTGGCGTGACGCCAGAGATGATAAACACTCAGGTCTCTACAAATAATTTGCCACATACAACATGGTTCTAAGCCCCGAAAGGGGCTTTTTATTACGCTATACAATAGAACATCATTTTAAACCATTCATCTAATGCACTATAACTTAAACTATTTGTTAAGAATAAAACAGCCATAAGAGCTGCTTCATTCTTAAACTACCTAGATAAAAGTGGCTTTAAAAAGCTGACGTATCTTGGAAAAGACCTACTTTTAAGTCTTTGGCAACGTAAATTTCTTTGCCATCAACCAAGACTTTACCATCAGCGAGGCCCATGACTAACTTACGATTGACGACGCGCTTCATGTGGATCTCATAGGTCACTTTCTTTGCCGTTGGTAAGATTTGTCCGGTAAATTTGACTTCACCAACGCCCAACGCTCTTCCTCTGCCTTTTCCGCCAACCCAGCCGAGAAAGAAACCAACCAATTGCCACATGGCATCTAGACCTAAGCAGCCGGGCATTACCGGGTCACCAGGGAAATGACAATCAAAAAACCAAAGATCAGGAGAGATATCCAATTCAGCGAGAATGAGTCCTTTTCCAAAATCGCCTTCTGTTTCTGACATTTTACTCACACGATCCATCATCAACATATTAGGGGCGGGCAGTTGAGGATAACCTTCACCAAATAGTTCACCACGGCTTGAGGCTAGAAGATCTTCACGATTATATGAGTCACGTTTATTGTGCATAGTACTACTCCAATTTCAGATAGGAAGCATGTTAGTGAACGCATGTACGCTAAACAACTCCGATCAGTGTTAGATAAACCAATTTTTTATTCTTTCGACTATTCCGGGTGTTTGAATATGTTTTTCAAAAAATTCAATACGTTCGGCAATTTTGCTGATCACGCTTTCTTGATCATCGCCTCTAAATGGCTTGTTCATCAAAATAGGGATAGCTTCATCCACCGTAGAGACAGGCCAGATATTAAACTCACCGTTCTTAATACTTTCTACGACTTGAGAGTGCAGGGCGAGATGTTTTAAGTTACTTTTAGGAAGAATAACCCCTTGCTGCCCCGTAAAACCATGATGCTGACAAACTCGGTAAAAGCCTTCAATTTTTTCATTCAAACCGCCCACGGCTTGAACTCGGCCAAATTGGTCAACAGCGCCAGTGACAGCAATTTGTTGATCAATCGGATATTCTGATAACGCACTGACTAAAGAACACAATTCGGCCAGCGAAGCACTATCGCCATCCACCTCACTGTATGATTGCTCAAAGACCACGGAAGCAGAGAAGGGTAATGGCACATCAAGATGAAGAGCACTGCTGACAAAGGCTTGCATAATCATCATTCCTTTAGCGTGTAAATTACCGCCCAGTTCAACTTTACGTTCAACATCAGCAATATCACCATCGCCAAAATGAATCACACAAGAAATTCGCGCTGGCTCGCCGTAAGATGTCGGATGGCCAGCAACATCAATAACCGTAAGTCCGTTGACTTGTCCAACATGTTCACCTTGTGTTTCAATAATCACTTGCCCATCAAGAATGTCATCTAATGCTCGTTCTGGAAGATAAGAGGCACGATAGTAACGTTGATGGATAGCCTGTTCCACGTGCTGCTGTTCAATCGTTTGCCCTTGAGACTCAATAGCAGACTCTTCGAGTAGTGAGCGATGCCACATGACACAGAGTGGCGCATAATGCTGATCCTCTGTATAACGAGCGCCCGCAGTCATCACTGTTTTAATCGCCTCTGCGGTAAGTAAAGGTAAATCATAGCGTTGAATTAACCAACGTAGATAACCTAAATAGGTCAGCATGCGATCATTTTCAATTTTAATGTCGAGTTCCATTTCACTAAACAGACATAATCCAGCATGAATGTCTGAATCGAGAAAATCGATATCACCGAGTTGATGACGATCACCGACAACAATCAATTTAATGTTATAAGATTGATTGATAGGAGTCTGCAGCAGCGATTTTTTACTCACGTTAATAGGGGATACGGGTTCACCGAGTACCGCCGCTTTTAACATTGGCCAGCAGAGTGGGTTAGCAAGCAATAGATTCGCTGAAATGATCAAATAACCATTATCCGCTTGTGCTAATAACCCATGAGTTTGATCAATAACTTGACCATTTTTAGCGGTGACTTGCCCA
Organism: Vibrio sp. A8-1; assembly: GCF_013048685.1. Lineage (NCBI taxonomy): Bacteria > Pseudomonadati > Pseudomonadota > Gammaproteobacteria > Vibrionales > Vibrionaceae > Vibrio > Vibrio sp. A8-1. Next base: position 50,202 of record NZ_VHTC01000010.1, on the reverse strand, counting down.
AATAACATGGTCATATCGAGCGTTTCAGTTCTGACTACTGGTACACGATGAGTATTTTCAAGATGCTCTTGAATCAAACAACGATAAATGGAGTTATCTGGCGCATTGATCAGCAGAACTCGGCTAAAACCCTGTATATGTATGAAACGTTCAATCGCTTGTAACAGTCTTGGTTGAGTGTCGAAAAACGGCACCGCCGTTAATTGCGCAAACTGAGCCAGCGGTTCATTAAAATCGTCATACTGGGGCGTTACTAAACGCCAGATATCTTGTGTCATTGAGTCATCGAAGTGATTAAAAGGATTGAAATTATATAGAAAAACCCTGACTACGAATAGCTTTGTTATCAGGAATACTCATTAGAGCATTTTTATTGCTATGATTGAAACTCAGTAAAGGTTGGGTTACCCTGTCACTATGCTTTTATATGGACTTTGCCGACTATGAAATATCAACAACTCGAAAATCTGGAATGTGGTTGGAAATGGCAGTATTTAATAAAAAAATGGAAAGATGGTGAGCAAATTACTTGCCATATTGATCGTAGTGAAGTGGAAAACGCGATAGTAAAGCTCAAATCTATTGAGTATGAACCCACCTTAGTACTCGATTGGATCGCACAACATATGGCTCCCGAGCTAGAAAACAAGTTAAAACAAGCCATTCGTGCTAAGCGCAAAAGGCATTTTAATGCTGAACAGTTGCACACTCGTAAAAAGTCGATTGATCTCGATTATCGCGTATGGGAAAAATTATCCTCAAGAGCTAACGAACTCGGTTGCACTTTATCAGATGCGATTGAGTATCTACTCAGTGAAGCATCACGTAGTGAAAAAGCAAGCCGCGCGGTGAGCAGTTTAAAAGAAGATCTTAATAAGTTGTTGTCCAATGAGGAGTAAATGAAATGCTGTATGTTATTGTTATTGCGGCAATCGTCATTTTTTGGTTAGTCGCGGTCGATAGACCAATTTTAAAAGTTACCTTCAAATCAGGGCACATAGTAGCAAGCAAGGGGCATTTTCCCGCTACTTTCAAACATAATGTCTGTGAGATAGCAGAGACAACGCCATTTGATGGTCAGATGAAGGTTTACCATCAAAGAACCGGCATGAAACTTATCTTCTCCAAACAAGTACCTAAAAAAGTTCAACAACGGATTCGCAATGTATTTCCTCATCAAGGCTTTAAGATCTCAGGACCCAAAGCCAAAAAAGGTCGATAGCTTTTTACGCACGAAATACGGGGCTAATACACAGGAGTAGCTAATGGAGAAAAAACTGAGTCGAAAATTGGGTGTTCAGGGTCAATCCACGATTGAATGTTCCCTTTTAACACTCACCCTTAAGTGCGCATTATGTCGCGTTATGTTTAAAACAATTGCATATGTAAAAAATATAGAATCTCTCACTTTTGAGAGATTAACATATGAAGTATCACGAAATGAGCAAAAACTACATTTTTCGTGAATTGCAATGCCAATTAACAATCAAACAAACCGCAGAACTTTGTTTTAAATCTGTGAGAACGGTCAAACAATGGGACAGCGGGAAGATGATACCGCCTGAGTGTAAACGGCTTATGAGAATGCACGCAGGCTATGAATTGAGCAAATCAGAAAAGTGGGAAGGGTTCAAAATAGTAAAAGAGCAACTGATTTTGCCGACCGGACAAGGGTTGTCACCACAGCAAATATTGATGGGTGCGGCACTGGTAGAAATATCGGCAAGTGATGACATTAGAACAAGGTCAAGACTACTGAAGTATGCGCGAGTAATAGCTAAATTAATGAAGTAAAAAAGGGGCTTAGGCCCCTTTAATCACTAGAGTAACTAGCGCGCGGATTTGACATAGGAGATAACAAGTTGTTTCTTTCCGCTTGCTAGACCGAAAACCGCTGATAAACGATAAAGCTGTTTATCAGCGGTTTTCCGGCCAGTTCCGATACACACTATTTTCCGAATACCCGAAAAATCTATAACACCGTTGTTTTTATTATCATCCTTAGCTCTTTGTTCACGTCAGATGTTGAAGTTGAACGAAAAAGAGGGCCAAGCAGCGGAATATCCTTGAGAACCGGAACGCCAGTTTCAACATCTCGCTTTTCCGTTGAAATCAGGCCACCGAGCACGATTGTATCGCCGTTTTGCAATATAACTGTGGTGTTCAGCGTGCGCTTGTTTGTGATGATGTCAGATGCAACCGTTGAGTTAGTGACAGCACTGCTTTCTTGGTTGATTTGGAGTACAACTTGTTCGCCGAGAACGTGGGGGATTATCTCTAGCGTGACACCCACGTCACGGCGCTCGATGCGTTGTACTGAGTTGCCGCCGCTGGTCACTTCAGAAGCCACAAGAAACGGCACATTTTGACCTACCGAAAAATAACCGCGCTCTCTGTCCATTACGAGCATGTTCGGGCGGCTAAGCAAAGCGGTATTGTTTTCGCTGGCAACGGCTTTTACCAAGGCGTTAAAGTCGCCACCCTCAAAAATAAAAAGGTTATCTTTCAGTCTGTTAGCTGCAATCGTGTTGATGCTAAATCCGGCATCTTTAAAAGCGGCACTGAGATTAACGCCCATTTCTGACTTATTCCCAATTTCAGTTTCAGTAATCACAGCTTCGACGAAGACTTGACGCTGTGGCAAATCAATACCCTGCAAAATCAGCTCGATTTGTTCAAGTTGGGGCAATGTTGCTGTCACTATGATGGTGTTGGTTGTGGGCAAGACTTCAACTGAATTTAATTGCTGTTGGCCCTCTTTTTGTTGTGCTGTTGAGCGTAAGACGGATGTTACCAAAGGGGCTACTTTTGTGTTTCTAACGTACTGAAAGCGATAAAGCCGGACATAAAGCGGGTCAGCGGGTAGCTGTATTTCGTCATTGATAGTGATTAAGTACGAATTACCATCTTTAACCAGTTGATAGCCGTGGGAGCGGAGAACGCTGTTAAAAAAGTCGGGATACTCTGCTGGCACTAGGTTTGGAGCAGTAAAGGTAACGGAACCTGTTACCCCAGCACCAAGCAATATTTTTAAACCAGTTTGTCGGCTGTACCAGCTCACAAACTCAGCTATCGGCGTATTTGTTGTCTCAAATACTTGCTGTTCGTTGGCGCGGGCGGGGGAGGCTAAGAAAATGATAGACACAAACGAAAAGATGAGATACATTTTTAGGTTTTTTGATATTTTTTTAGTTTTTTGCACTTTATTAGTGCAATTAGCAAGATACTTTTTCACTTTGCGCCCCCGCTTGAATTGTGATGCTACAGCGTCCGTCTGTTGTGAATGTATAGCCCTCGGCTCTAAGGTCATGTGATGATAATCGCTGGCCGTTTTTATCAAGTTCAAATTGCAATGGCGAGTTGGGTAGAGCGCTATAAGTAATAATGCGGTAGCCGCTTATGAGCTTTTTTAAGTCAGCTTGGGGCGCTTGTTCTACTTGCTGAACAATTTGCGTTTGTTGTGGCTCTGGCTGAGTGAAATAGAAGAAGACGTACGACAGAACGCCGCCGACACCGACCATAAAAAATCGATTGGTTTTACGTAGGTAGATTTTAGTAATACGCATGATGTTTCTCAGTGTGTATTTGACTGTATAGCGGCCATGGGTGTAGTAAGGCGGTATGACGCTATATAGGCCGTGTGGGTAGTTGTTCATGAACATCTGTTTAGTGTCGTAACAGCTATAAAGTGACTCGCCCCATTCAAGCCATTTATCAACAGTAAGCGAGTTAGTGTTATCGCCGTACTTGACGATGCCTACGTGCAACTTAGGGAACTTGATTTTTAGTTGGCCAAGGGTAAGCGCAGAGACTATCGAAGATACGAACGGGATGCGAAGGCGATCCATTCGTCTGCAAAAAACAGTATGCTCAGCTAAAGCAAGCCTGACCTGTTTATCAACAATCGATATATCTTGAACAATGAAAATGACGTCCCACCCGTACTTTCGAATGTGCAAAAGATGGTCGATTAATTCTTGACGTCCTTTGTCGTTCCATGTGCGAGAGTTGAACCACGTCCCGCACTCATCGAGAACAATTAGACCGTCTTTTGTGACGTCATAACTTTTGTTGCCATAGCCGAGCGCTTTTAAATCGTGAACAGTGGGCTTGTCCGGTAGGCGATAGAGACGGGTGTTTTTCTTATCGCGTCCTATCATTTCCTTCAAATTGATATTGAGGTTAGTTGCAACGGGAACGCCACGTAGTAGGGCTTCACGTATGCGACCAACCGCACTCAAACTTTTACCGCTGCCAAGCTTGCCAGTGACAAAATAAACCGATGCCATGACTAACTACTCATCTTGATGATCGCAAAGTACTGCCATGACCAAACCCAGCGGACAACCTTGGCGCTCAAGATGGTTGATAGGCAGGGGATGGCATTGGTTGGCATGAACATGGACCATGCTTGTGTAATAGACGGGTGAACAAAATACGAGAGCGTGCCGAGCATAGCATAAAGCGCAACAGCCAGAGCTACAGTGATGCTCACGATAAGCGTTAAAATCGTGGCGTTAATAACAAGGCCAGAGGCTACACGCTTCGACCACCATCCCATGATGTTAGCCGCTAGGCCACCGATGAAGGCGGCAAGGGCTGGAACCTTTAGTGCTTTGCTTGCACCCGTTAGAACGGGGAGTAAAAATCCTGCCATGGTTACATTCTCCGGCTCATATAAGGGACGCCGTGTGGCGTTACTTGATCAAGTAAGATGTTCATCAGCGCGTAGACGGTATAGAGGTAAAAAACAAAACTCAGTATGTCTTTTAAGAACTGAACAGAGTCACACGTCATCTGGAAAGTGAATTTACCGAGCTGCAACGTATCGAAGTCGCAAGGCTGTGAAGCTGGAAGCAAGTCGATAAAGAGGCCAACAAGGGCGCGGCCTTCTTTCTCCAATGGCTGAAAGCGTTCGGAATTGGCTTCCTGAGCGATTTTTTCCAGATATTCAGCAGTAACACGATCATCAATATTCGTTGCTGATTGAATGGTTTCATCGTAAATACGTTCTATATAACCCGTAGATAAACCGTGTTCACCCTCGCACGAACGAGGATCTTTATTAGGGTCGCAGGGCTGACCGAACTCTAAGCCAGCGATAGATTCGGATAACCCAGCAATGGATTCACTGACTTGATTTGTTGCTGCAATTTGACCGGATGAGGCTTGACCAATAGCATCAATAATTCCATCGGTTGATTCATCAAATAAACCATCAAGCTTTTCTCCCAGGGAGTCGCCGAGCTGGTTAAGTGAATCGGCTTGTTTATCCGATGCTTGACCAATCGCTGAAACAATTTGCTCAGATGATTGCGCGTTAGCATTGGTTATCGTTTCAGATAACGAATTGACCGATTTAGTAATTTCAGTGGTTTGTTGCTGCATTAATAGTTTGTTGTTTTCAGCAATTTTTATGTCTTGATTCATTAAATCGACAATGCTTTGACCTACGTTGTCCGTGGTCTTGTGTAAGTTGAAAAGTTGAGCATTAAGCGCGTTGAAGCCCTCGATATTTTTGTTTGTTGATTGAGATACTAGGTTGCTCAAGTTGCGGTTGGTCGCGTGAATAGCACGAATAATACCTTCATCATTGCCCTGATAAGGCGGGTCGGTTGGTATTGATGGCGGTAAAACTACATCAATCGGCGGGGCTGGATTACTACCCGCGCCGCCCTGAAACGGCGGATTTTCAGGGACTGGATTTGTCGGGTCGGGCAGTGGTTCAGGCTGAGTAGGTTCGGTTGGCTCAGTCGGATTCGTTGGGTCCGTTGGGTCTGTTGGGTCTGTTGGGTCCGTTGGCTCAGTCGGGTCCACAGGGTCTGTTGGGTCTATAGGTTCCTCTGGCTCCGTTGGGTCTGTAGGTTCGGTTGGTTCTTCAGGTTCGGGATAATGGGGATTTTCGTCATAATCGCCTTTATCGCCTACACATTTATTGCCAGTATAAAAAAACTCCTGAAAAATGCTGCCACCTGAACTTGTATAAGTTCGCACTGCCTCGCAGTGATTTGAAGTTACGCAATAGGTTCTAGGAGCAGTAGGAAGACCGTTCCCCCAAGGCGGGAAAGGAACGCTAGGTATTGGAGCGTCTTTTGCTTTTAATTCTTGGCATTGCTCTTTAGGTATTGATTCGCATTTATTTGTAGATGAATTAAAAGATTCATCAGGTAGACAATTTAAGCCAGTAAAACGGACTCTTATGTCTTTATGACTTCGCGACACAACAAGCAAATAATCCTTGCCACTGGGTATAATGGTATACTCTGGATGATAAGGAAAACCATCACAACGAGTTGCCGCAAGCGTTGGAGGGGAAGTAAACCTTTTGCCAAATGAATATGGGCAACTAAATACGGAATGGCTTAGATAAGTAACTTCGTAAAAATCTGACTGAGAAGCATGAGCATTAAAAGAAAACAGAACGAAGGAATATAGAATTAAATATAGTTTCATTTTTTTAATAACCATTAAAAAGGGGCCTAAGCCCCTTTTTATATTCCCAAAAAAGGGGCAACTTAGTGTGTAAATTAAGTCGCTTTGTTTGCGCCTTTTTTGGTTAGCTTGAGACCGATAGTACCGACTAGAACAGCAGTGCCGACGCCCCACATCCAAGAAATGATAGTATCGGTAAAGCTTGATACTGAATCTAAAGCAGCTTGCGCCGCAGGTGGAATTTCAGCATAAGCGCCAGTTGATGCGAGTGCAGCCATTGCTGCAATAGTTGCGGCCGTAGCCAGTTTTTTTGATTTCAACATAACGTTGTTCTCCAATTGATTTATGATGTTGTGGAAATACTTTCCACGGCTTTTTTAAAAACGAGTAACTTATAAAAAGCTACCCATCCGATTGCCCATGCGCCAATAAATGAGCCAGCCAAAAACGTTAATTCATTCATTAGCGTTGACCTCCGGAAATTGAACCGAGGGCAAATAGAAGCGCAAGTAAACCAACAAATATCATTAGATATAAGCTATCAAGTTTTGACATGAGTTCTATAAATTGCGCATCGGTCATTTTAAATTACCTTACTTGTTATTAACGTCAGGTAAATTAAATAGGTGGAATCCGGTAATTTGGACCATTTTCCCGTCATCGTTACCGAATTTATTATCTTTGTACTGAACATTAAAAGTTGTACGTTTACCAACGAGCTGTTTTAGCAAAGCGCCTGCCTTGCCGTTTTCCCAAAGCTCAGTAGGTACGGTTACTTCGATTTTATCCGTTGGATAAGTAGTAATTAGGTGAATTTTACCAATGGTAAACTGCTCACCAGTGCCATATTTAGTTTTAGTTTCTTGGATGATATCGGACTCATCCAGAATTAAGCCTTCCATTTTCATAATTAAATTACCTGTTTATTAAGTTAAAAGAAAAAAGACAGTTATTGACACAAGTCCAAGGGAAATTATATCAACCTATGTCAGCCGCTGCGCGGCTAACATAGGCCGATATAATTTCCTCAGGAACACCCGTTAATACCATGGCTTTTATTTCTTCGCAGAATTCAATATGCGCTAAGTGTTTTTCATAAGCGATTTCATTCATGCGCTGATAGTGTTGTTCGCGCTCTAAAACATCAAAGAAATCAGATGCGCCTTTCATCATTTGTTTCTGTGAAGCTAAATATTTCTCTTTATTCTCGATAGCGAAATCAGCAAAGCGAGTTGCTAGAAATACTTGCTTGAAAGTTAGGCCCATGATTTTTGCATTAGCCGCATCGCCATAGCGAGTCGTGGAAAGCTCGCCAGACATAAGTAGTTTTTCGATAGTCTTGGGGGCGTCATAAGCAATTTTGACCGCTTCATCGCCACGCTTAACAAATACGCCGCCCATCGCATAGCAAAAGGCTTTCCAGTCGCCAGCGTCCGCCGCTTTGCGAATGGTTTCTAATTGAAAGTGCTCAGTAGCATCTAAGTCAGTAAACATGGCGTCATCTTCTTTAAATTCGTTACGTAAGCGGCGCATGTTACGCCAAACCGAGACAGGAGGACCGCCGACAAATTGAAACTGGCGGATACCGTTCACACGTGCAAATGATGTAATGCGTTCAGCAAGTTCAATACCGTCTAAATTGGTTTTTAAATCCTTATCAACGTGTTTACCGTCAATGGATTTAGATATGTATTTAGCAATGTAACCAATCGCCGAACCGCGAGAAAAATCAATCTTTTCAACAGTAAAGCGGTGTTTCTTCGCGCCGCGCTCGTTTGGAGTATCGCGCATGGCGTGGTGACACATTAAGTTAGTTACATGCTTTGATGCGGTTGAATGACAGAACAAAAGAAAGTGGTGATGAGGCGTTCCGTCCTGATGTGGTTCAACGATACGCATCCCGTAAACCTTAATACCTGCTTTGTTAATGTCTTTTCTAAATTGCTTCCAAACGTTCATTAAATGCACGTGAGCATCACGGGCAGAAGGCTTACCAGCTCCTATCCATTTCTTGTTTTGCTTGCCCTTTGATACAGGGTGAAAGCGGCTAGGGGCAGTGATAGTCAGGAACAAAGCATCATGGCCTTGCTCCTTGGCGATTTCTTCAAAACCACGTAAACGAGTGAACATTTCCCCTCGACGTATTTCAGGGTTAGCGATTGAATGATCATGAATGTCTGATAGTTCATGGAATTGCTCAGGGTTTGCCTTGTCATAGACAATCATGTTTTCAAGCATTGCGCGATTGCGTTTCTTCTGGTCGCGTTGACGCTGGACTGAGTAATCAGAGCAGTAAGGCTGTTTAGCGCGTTGAACGAGTTCTAAATCACGGGCAATTTGCTCAAGCTGAAAAGCACACTTTTTACGTAGTTGTCTACGAAGCCAAATTTCATCGCAAGCGCGAGCAACCAAACTGTGAAGTTCGTTAGCTTTTCTTTTTGCATCGATGTATGAGTCAGCGAAGCCTAGGCCAAGGTTAGATAAAAGCGCTTGAGCTTTTGAAAAGCGGGTTTCTGAATCGTCAGAGCAACGAGCGATAGCAAGAAGATGGTCACGCGCTTTGTTTTTTGCTAAGTCACAGATTTGGCCATCTGGCATTGCATACGAATAGCCATACTCTTTTAAACGCTGGCTGGCTTGCTCGACTTTTTGAGCTGCGACAGTCGCGCTTTTAACTTTCATGCAGTCAGTAAAAGCACGTTTCATGTGATGCGCGAAACCGTGATGCGAGCGAAAAGTACGAACGAGTGAGGCGCAAAGCGGAAGAGGGCGAGCGCGAAAAAGTTCACTATCGAGTGAGCGAGTTTTGATTTTCATACGTGGGGAAATACGTTGACCGCCAAAAGCTCGACTTGGGTCTGTATGGTCTACGTATGAAAAAGGAAGTGCAACAGAACGAACGTGAGGTGAACGTGTCAGAACAGAAACAAATTCAACGTATTCGTAAGTATCAGTTGCTAAATCGTGAACCAATTCGCGCCCCATGGCTAGCACTCCTCGATTAAAAATGAAAGTGAACAAGTAGAATAGCGGCGCTCCAAATAAGGAAGAATCTTTGATGCAGAAAATAAACTAAAATGCTTTGCTTCACTTAAAATAGACGTAGGAACAATAAATAAAGTTTTTAGAGAAACAATATCTTTTAAATAAACTTGAGGGTACAACTCGATAATACAACGCGAAGAGAGAGAAGAAGTAATAATTTTAATAGTCATAACTAGCACTCCTCGAATAATGAAACAGAATAAGAAAGCTGAGCTAAAGGGTAAATAGGTTGCAAATTTGAAATGATTTTATTTGCAAAATCAGGAGACATGAAAATAGCTTTATCAGAATTGTAAGTAACTGAAAATTCTCGTGTTTCATGGTCATAAAGTGCTAGATAGAGCGGATAAGGACCGGAAATCAAGATAATATTTACTGGCATAATTAAGCCCCCAACTTAGCATTAACGGCATTAATCAATAGGAGGACTCTTGCTTTCATAGAAAACCATCCAGAACAGCTTTGCATGTATTAAGCAACCGACGTGTCATTTCACAATCAGCGAGCGCGCGATGAGCTTTTAAATCAGAAACGTCAATTGATTGTTGAATGCAAGCATTGGTGAGATTTTGCCAGCGATAGCCATCATGTGATAGCTCCCCGTAAAACTCAGCATACCAGAGCATGGCACACTCACCACGAATGAAATATTTAAGATTATCAGTAGGATAATTAAAATCAGAAAGGGACTGTTTAATCATTTGATAGTCAAAATTGAAGTTATAAATAACAACTTTCCTATCAATCAAAAGATCCTTGATTTGGTTCCAAACCACGTCAAAAGTAGGCTTATCAAGCACATCATGATTATCAATGCCATGTATTTGTTGAACCTGAACAGGGATAGGACAAAGCGGATTAACAAGGCTTGAATAAAGTACGTCACCATTACGGGCGTCAATAATTGCGATTTCAACAATGCGCGCACTTTGACCCAATCCGGTTGTTTCGGTATCAAGAATAACGGCGTTGTCTAGATTGATTGACTTCATGATTAAGCCCCCAAAAGCTCAAAGCCAACGACACAGCCAGAGCCTGAATGTTCAAGGCGGCTACACTTATAAACAGGGCTAAAATCAAAACCGTCAGTAAACTGGATTTGCTGACCGAGTTCAGGGGATTGTGAGACGTGCAAAATTTTCGTATCGAGTTTATGAGCACAAATTAAATCAAAATATTTTTGTGAGACTTGGATTGTGAGAATGTTCATATAACCCCCGATGGTTACTTAGTTAAGAGGCCGCCCCAGTGCTTATCGGGAGCGACCAGAACGGCCAATGTTTCGATTAATGGGGATTGTAGTTGCCATTTATGGGGATTGTAAATAGCGCAAAATGGGGATTAAACAGCTATGATAAGTAAAAATAAGGGGGATTTATGTACGCTAATGAACTACTAAACGCTTACAAAAAAGCAAAAAACTACGTACAAGACAAGCAAATTGCGCATGACTTGAACCTATCACCACAGAAGATAAGCAAAATCAGAAGCGGAATACGCTATATATCTGATGAGGAAGCCGTTTTTCTTGCTGAACAAGCAGGAATTGACCCAGAGCTGGCATTACTCGGATGCCACGCAGACCGCAACGAAAACCCACGCATAAAACAGCTATGGGAACACATAGCAAAAAAGCAAAATCGGCTAGGATTAAAAGCAATTACAATGGGTTACGTGGGATTTATGCTAGTGAACATGGGCGATAAATTAGAGTCGTCATACTGCGCATTATGTATATTATGTTAAATAACATACATGCAGATACACGAGACTTATCCTTACAGCGCTCCTATTCTTCCTTTTACTTATTGTATTAAACATAAGTCTATTTACCATAAAGTATATAATTACCATATTGGTTCATGTTTGCACATTGAACAATATGGTAATTATTCTTAAGGATTTAAATACTGTTTAATAATGCGTTGTAATTCTTGGCTACGAATGGGTTTTAAAACCACATCATTCATGCCCGCTTGTCGAAATGTCGCGTGATCATCTTGCATTGCATGGGCCGTAAGCGCGATGATCGGTGTCTGGATATTCTTACTACGCAAGATTTTCGTCGCTTCAATTCCATCCATCACTGGCATCGAGATATCCATAAGAATCAAATCAAATGCATGGCTAGTTTCTGTTTCTGTTTCTGTTTCTGTTAATGATACGGCTTGTTGTCCATCACTCACCATGGTGACGTTGTAACCCATGCGCGATAAGATTAACTGGATGACCATTTGGTTAGTTTTGGTATCTTCAACAACTAAGATATGTCCTTGGCTACTCTGACTACTGGAGGCTTGTTTTAAAATAGGTTCAAGGGGATCAATCTTAATGCTATTTGTTTGTCGTGAATTGACGGGAAGACGGATGGTAAAATGGCTGCCTTGTCCTAAAGAACTGCTGACTGAAATCGTTCCTTTCATCAATTCTACAAGGTGTTTAGTAATCGCTAAGCCAAGCCCTGTGCCACCATAATGACGAGTAATAGAGCTATCGGCTTGAATGAATGGAGAAAACAAGTGTTCTATTCGCTCGGGCTCAATTCCAATTCCGGTGTCTTCGACATGGATGACCAACTCATTTCTTGCGGTACTTAACCGGACATCAACAGAGCCTGCTTCGGTGAATTTGATCGCATTACCAATCACGTTGAACAGTATTTGCATTAAACGTACAGGATCAACCCAATATTCATAATGATCACAAATTGATGTTCGAACATTAAAGCGGATCCCTTTAGCAACACACGCTTTATGATGATAAGACAAAGCATGAACAAGCTTCTTGTGCAAATGAACCCAGTGACGATGTAACTTAAAGTGCCCTGATTCTATGCGACTTAAATCAAGAATATCATTGATGATCACTAACAGAAGTTCTGCTGAATTTTCCATTTGTTCTAATAACTCAAGTTGAGAGTGATTAGAGTCTTCTCGCAAAATATCAATTAACCCTAAAACAGCATTGAGCGGCGTTCTCAACTCATGACTCATCATCGCTAAAAATTGCGACTTAGCTTGGTTAGCATGTTCTGCTTGCTGCTGTGCAATATAGAGTTCATGAGTTTTTATACGCACTAAGCTTTGCAATTCTTCTTTATGTTCAATATCGTTAATGGCCCGCTCGAGGAGTGGACGAAAACGTTGCAACGTTGCTTTAGTCTCTAAACTAAACTGCCCTTTCCTACTGCCTAAAAGCAGTAATACGGAATCGCTGGTTTGCGTTTGGATACCCGTGATTAACGCGGAGTTTATTGTGTTTTGAAGAAATGGATTAAGATTTTGAAATTCGGCAAGCTTGGTGGGCTCAAATAGGATAATACACTCGCCTTGTAATACTCGTTGAAATTTATCACCATTAAGCCACTGCTTGCCTTGAAACGCGATATTCGAGGACAGAAATGTTGAAAATAACGAATTTGGCGTGTTTTTAGCAATAACAATAAAATCATCAAAGTTAATATATCGATGAAGGACGTTTTTAAGCTCTTCAAATATCTGATATTTATTATCAGCATGACTAAGCGCCGATATGGCGCTGAGAATAACACGGTTCTCTTCCGCTAAGCGAAGCTCTCTCTCTTTACTTCTCTCTAACTCAAGTAGCACCTCACTCAGCTGCTCATTTTTGTCTTGTTCTATCATCTTTGTCTATTCTGACTCATAGAAGATAACCGATGCTATCATTAAATTTCCGTGGGCATTCTCGCCACCAATAAAACGTCCCTGTTCACCAAAAGTGAATGGACAAATAAAAGGCTGACCATGCATTTGCTCGACCAGTTTTTTATGAACGAGTTGTACATCTTCTCCTAGACGGAGCATTGCCCCTGCACAATAGATGATAATCGAGCCGAGCAGTAATGACTCATGATAGTTTTGTGTATTTGCATCTTGGATCACTCGTGATGCTCGATTGAGTAGCTGTTCTTTTGAACCGGTCATCAATCTTATTTTTTCGCCTTCATTAATCGTAGCAAATAGTTCAAGCGATCCATCATTGAGCATTTGAATAGGATGACACAATTTATAGTAAGGCTGTTGATTAACATATCCGGCCACTCTTCCTAAAGGAAATCGAGTCACATGCTCAAACAGATGTCGATCATTAAATTGAATATTGGAGTGATCGCTGATCCACTCTTTATAAATAGCCGAGGCTGGCTCACCATCAATACTCTGAATACATCGATGGCTAGCTTGGGTAATTTCGCCTTCAAACTCAGTCGGTGAATAACCAGCACTAAAACCCGAGGTTAGTGGCTTAGATGGAAAAAATAGCTGCAAAGCTATGCCATTAGAGCTCCATCCCTGTTGGGTAATGATAGACCATTGTTTTTGAATATGATTATCAGCTGCGCTCCCACCGATAATAGGAACGTGAGTGCCAAAGGTGGCATCAATCGCATCAATAAATGCCTCTTCATGGCCGGGGGTCGAATGCAACAGAATTAAGCTTGGTACTTCACCAATTCTATTCGCTTGTCGCAAAGCTTGTTGAATAGCGACATAAGCGGCTTGCCGATCATCCTCTTGACCTAACTCGACTAAACCAGTGCCATACGCACTATAAGAGCAGTCATAAATAGCCATTAAAGCCACAACAGGCCCGATATGAAATCCTTTATCAGTCATGATCGCTTGGCATGAAGAACAGCCAATAAATGGGATTCCTGGAAAATGTAGACGAAGTTCTTGCTGTATCTGCTTCGCGGAATACTCTTGTGAGTAGTAGCAAATTAGGTTGGACAAGCCATCTTTTTTCAATGTTTCTGCTAACTGCCCTATTGCGTCTTCAGGTCTCGTGGCATGAGTAAAAGTGGTAGTAAATTGCATATATCAAACTAATAAAGATGCGTTAATGATGGAATATTACCACGATACTTTTTTATTGACTGTCTTTGTACTGCAAGGATTGGGGGTTTTCGTGATCGATAGACTCATTTTTTAACGTTGGGTGTTCTTTAGTTGCTTCTTTATCTGTTGAATAATGAGTTATAGTGCGCCAGGTGAATGCCGATATCAGAATAGTTAACATAACGATTATTTGAATCAGCTTGTTTTTTGTCAGTTTTTCTGCTGGCATTATTGGGTGTCCTTTATCATCAATGACTAACCGAATCAGTAACTTGGTCTTGCAGTGCTCATCGTGGGTATGTAAATAGAAAGAAGAGAGTACTACATCCGCTTTTAAATGTTAACGTCCGTGACCATGATACCGATTACCAATATTAACTGTGCTTACTCTCTTTAGTTGTTTATGGATCACTATCCTTTGACGATAATGAATGCTAGAATTCTTGATGTGCATCAATTTAGTGAAAGGTTGTTATGATTTCTGAAAAGCCTGCGACAAAGCGTATTCAATCTGGTGGCTGCGCCATTCATTGTCAAGACTGTAGTATCAGTCAACTTTGCATTCCGTTTACACTGAACGAATCAGAACTGGACCAGCTTGACCAAATTATTGAGCGTAAAAAGCCGATTCAAAAAGGACAAGCGCTCTTCAAAGCCGGTGATGAACTTCGCTCTCTGTACGCGATTCGTTCAGGAACCATTAAAAGTTATACCATCACTGAACAAGGTGATGAACAGATTACCGCTTTTCACCTTGCCGGTGATTTGGTTGGGTTCGATGCCATCACTGGCGACTCTCATCCAAGTTTTGCTCAGGCATTAGAAACCTCAATGGTTTGTGAAATACCGTATGAAATCTTAGATGATCTTTCTGGAAAAATGCCTAAGTTACGCCAACAAATTATGCGTTTGATGAGTAACGAGATTAAGGGCGATCAAGAGATGATCCTATTACTCTCAAAAAAGAATGCCGAAGAGAGATTGGCGGCCTTCTTGTATAATCTATCAACGCGTTTTTCTCAACGAGGATTTAGCCCTCGCGAATTCCGTTTAACCATGACTCGTGGTGACATTGGCAATTACTTAGGCTTAACCGTAGAAACTATCAGTCGTTTACTGGGACGTTTTCAAAAATCAGAAATGCTTAGCGT
Organism: Vibrio sp. A8-1; assembly: GCF_013048685.1. NCBI lineage: Bacteria > Pseudomonadati > Pseudomonadota > Gammaproteobacteria > Vibrionales > Vibrionaceae > Vibrio > Vibrio sp. A8-1. Next base: position 34,718 of record NZ_VHTC01000010.1, on the reverse strand, counting down.
GAAAGGCAAATACATCACAATTTTAGATCATGACGCTTTAATGCAATTAGCGGGTGTATCGAAAGACAGCAAGTAATTCTTGATTCATGGCGATGATGCAGCACTTTGATGAGCTGCATCATACTTTTCTTAAAAAACTGACTCTCTTCACTAAAACTCTCTCTCCAACTGCGTTAAAGTATCTCTAAGGTCTGTGAGTTATTGACCTCCTCCACAAACAAGGAGTTTGTTATGAGTATCTATAGCAAAATATTAGTTGTTGCAGACATTAATCACGATGAACAACCGGCATTAGCCAGAGCAGTTCAGCTAGCAGCAAAAAGCCAATCCCCGAGTCATATCACTTTCTTTATGTCGATTTATGATTTTTCTTATGACATGACTTCGATGCTTTCTATTGATGAACGAGATGCGATGCGCAGAGGCGTGATTCAACAACGAGAACAATGGATGAGAAGCGTTGCTGAACCTTATATCGATTCATCCATTCAATTTGATGTAAAGGTGGTTTGGCACAATCGTCCTTACGAGGCGATCATTGCAGAAGTCTTCTCTGGTCAACATGATATTCTTATCAAAGGCACTCATAAACATGATGTATTGGAATCAGTAATATTTACTCCTACTGATTGGCATCTACTGCGCAAATGCCCGACTCCTGTTTTACTGGTTAAACACAGTCACTGGCCTGAGAATGCGAATATTATCGCCTCTGTTCACGTCGGTTCAGAGGTTGATACTCATATTCAGCTCAACGATATCATGGTCGAACAATTACTCAATTTAACTCAACGTCTTGGGGCATCGCCCTATTTAGTTAATGCTTACCCGGTAACGCCAGCCAATATTACGATTGAGCTACCTGAGTTTGACCCGACCACTTATACTGATGCCGTTCGTGGCCATCACCTCACATCGATGAAAGCACTAAGACAAAAACATGGTTTAGATGAAAGTCAAACTATTGTTCAACAAGGTTTACCTGAAGATGTTATTCCCGAGGCAGCCAAAACGCTTGATGCGGCGATGGTCATTTTAGGAACGACAGGGCGAACTGGACTTTCAGCCGTCTTTATTGGTAATACCGCTGAACAAGTCATTGATAAGATCAACTGTGATGTCCTTGCCCTAAAACCCGCTGGGTATATTAGTCCTCTTGATCCTAACATCGCTAGCTAAACACTCTATTTGCTATTTATAAGTCCCCATCCCCTTGGTTGGGGATTTTTTGTTATCGGGCATGCTTAATACTGGCATCTTGTCAGTAGATCCGTATTATACGCACTTCATTTTGTGTGGAAGATTAAAGAACGAAAGCCAATGACAGAGCAAACTCAAGAGTTGACTAAAGCCCAACATTATAATTTCAATAAGCTACAAAAACGTATTCGTCGTAATACGGGGCAAGCTATTGCTGACTTTAATATGATTGAAGATGGCGACCGAATCATGGTCTGTTTATCGGGAGGCAAAGACAGCTTCACGATGCTCGACATTCTGATGAGTTTGCAAAAAAGTGCACCGATCACCTTCTCACTCATCGCTGTCAATCTTGATCAAAAACAACCCGGATTTCCTGAACATATTCTACCTGAATACCTTCAAGAATTAGGCGTTGAGTATAAGATCATTGAAGAAGACACCTATTCCATCGTACAAGATAAAGTTCCCGAAGGTAAAACCACGTGCGCTCTGTGTTCTCGCCTACGCCGTGGTATTTTATATCGCGCAGCGAAGGAGTTAGGGGCCACTAAAATTGCTTTAGGCCATCACCGTGATGACATTATTGAAACCTTGTTTTTGAATATGTTCTATGGCGGAAAAATGAAAGGGATGCCACCTAAGTTAGTCTCTGACAATGGCGAGCATGTGGTGATTCGCCCTCTTGCTTACTGCAGAGAAAAAGACATCATCAAATACGCAAACCATCGCGCTTATCCTATCATTCCCTGCAATTTATGTGGTTCGCAGCCTAATATGCAGCGCCAAAATATTAAGCAGATGCTTAATGCTTGGGATAAACAGTTTCCTGGTCGTATAGAAACCATGTTTAGAGCCATGCAAAATGTCGTGCCTAGCCATCTTGCCGACTTTGAATTATTTGATTTTAAATCGATCAATCGTGATTCTGGCGTCATTAATGGTGGTGACATTGGTTTTGATAAAGAACCCGTCCCACAGCCTATTCTCGATGAAGACGATACAGTGATACCGTTTGATCCTGCATTAAAATTAGACGTGACTAACTTGTAGCATGTTGTTGATAACCAGTTGAACGGATACCAATAAGGCTGCCACTGGGCAGCCTTATTGGTATTTTCAGGTTATTGCTCTACCCAATAAACTTGATTATGGCGGATCATCGCCTGTACATCTTGCACATAATCCGCGCCACGCTCAGAGTAACGCAATAATCCATTACTCAAAGCCAGCGCACTATCCACACTGAATAAATTTGCGTCATTTTTACGCAGCTGTTGCCGAATATTGCGCAAATCACGATAAGCCGCGTTACGATTCACATTCATAAAATAACGATGAATCGATTCTTGCACCGAAGAAAACTTGGCAACTTCATGGGTCATTCCTGCGCCTCTTGCTGCTGGTACTACCCCACAGCCCGGAGAATAGCACCACTGACCAAAATAGTTATTCGCTTCAATAGCAAAACGCGAAGTTCCCCAGGCGGACTCATTAGCAGCTTGAGTCAGCACTAACGCTTCTGGTAAAACGTCAACACGCTGTAACATACCATTCAGCCATTCACTACTCAGTCGATTTCCCTTATTCAGTGCTAAACCGTATTGTTCAGCCAATTGAGCCGCCAGTGTCTTATCTTTGGCTGACAGTTTGCCTTGCTGAAAACGGGTAGCTAGCCGTTGTAATTGTTGCCTTTCTTGTAAAATACGTTGGTTCTCAAACGCAACCCCAGGTCTTAAGTAAGAAAAAAATGCCTCTTTTTTCTCTGCTATATCCGTTATCGATGAAAAATCAGGGGCTGCTGATACTGCATGGCCGGTTAACTCAACCGAAGGGTGATCAGCAGTCCGGGTTGAGTAATAAAGACTCAATCCAATCAACACCATCGCTAACCCTATGAGGATAAAGCGCTTACGCATTAAAAATTTGTGAATTTGCATCATGATCATCATCGCTATTGGTTTTCTTCGTGGCAACGATTTGTAAACGAATACCAAACATATTACGGTAAATAATGCCTTTCACATGAAAAAAGAAAGGCAGAACAAAGATTAAGCCAATACCATAAAACAGGACGGCAGCTACGAACATCAACATCAGTAAAGCGTAGATGCCCGCTAAAGGTAGCAGTTTTTTGTTCACTGCACGTAATGATAGCCACAGTGCTTGCATCGGGGGAACTTTCTTTTCACAGATCAGTAAAATCGAATTACTAAAAGCCAGTGAAAAATACATCGAGAGGAGTGGGAAAACCATCCCGGCAACCCCTTGTAGTACTAGGCTCAATAATGAAGCAATAATTACTGGTATGGTGAACTGCAACCCTTTAGTAATATGATTGGTCCTAGTTTTAAGCCCGGCAGCATGACTCATGGCCATTAAACTCACGCCAGCATAAATCGGAGCACTGACTACTTCGTAACTAAAGTTAGCAATCAAAATCCCTTGAATAACGCCCGGAGGGATATTGCCCTCTTGAGCAAATAAAGAAAAGATGACCGACGGATCGCCGACCATTAATCTGAAGGCAATGATAAAAATCGCCAATTGGATCACGACCAAAATAACAATGGCAGGAGAAAAAGACAGGAAGTGTTTCAGGGTACAATCCCATGCTTCTTTTAGTACCTCACCTATCTTAAGTTGGTAATCACCAGAAAGAGCGCGTTCCAACGTTCCTCCTAAGTTAAAATCTTTCTCGATATTATTGCTCATAATTCGCCCTAGTTTGGCCTGTCAAAAATGCTTTCGAAACAAATGGAGATAGTTTTTCATTATACTGAAATACCGTCGAGTCTAAAATCTTACTGTCAAACTCAGCTTGCTTTATGCTTCATATGGCTGATAATTGACCACTTAAAAGCCTTGATTATTCGTTAACAGGGCATGGTAAAGAATCATCACTCAACGATGCAAAATTTTTTCTGTTTCAAGATAAGAAAATACTTTGATTTCGTCGGGTATGCTAATTATGATGCGCCCTTTGAAAAGGTATAACCAGTGTATAAATTGGATGTATAAGTACACCAAGTATGATTCTGATTTATGACTGGTTTTCGTGTTATACCCGAACAACCGAGAGTGATGGCAACGTCTGCTGCCACTTTAAGCTAAACGGGAATAATAATGCACTGTATATCACGCTCCTATACTCAAAAAAGTTAAGGACGATTGTTTGAATGAACCATTAGCCATTCAACGACGTTTTTGCCATTTTTTGGGTATACAACCACTGTGGGAGAAAAACAGACGTTGAACAAACAACACTCGGTAGGAAAGCCAGTTATTCGTCTATCTGGCATTAGCAAAAGCTTTGATGGTAAAGAGATCATTTCTCACCTGAATTTAGATGTCAATCACGGTGAATTCTTAACTATACTTGGCCCATCAGGGTGTGGGAAAACCACCGTACTACGAATGATTGCTGGTTTTGAGACGGTCGATAACGGCCAGATCTTACTTGACGGTCAAGATGTGACTCAAGTTCCTGCTGAGCAGAGGCATGTCAACACGGTCTTCCAAAGTTACGCCTTGTTTCCTCATATGACCGTGTTTGATAACGTAGCCTTCGGATTGCGTATGCAGAAAGTACCAAGCGCAGAGATTGAACCACGAGTAATGGAAGCCCTACGCATGGTTCGCTTAGAGCAAATGGCGCAACGTAAGCCACATCAGCTTTCTGGTGGTCAGCAACAACGTATTGCGATTGCTCGTGCCGTGGTCAATAAACCTAAAGTGTTATTGTTGGATGAATCTTTATCCGCTCTCGATTATAAACTGCGTAAACAGATGCAAATTGAGCTGAAGCAACTCCAACGTCAACTGGGCATTACCTTCATCTTCGTTACTCACGATCAAGAAGAAGCTTTATCCATGTCGGATCGAATCATTGTTATGCGCGATGGATGCATCGAGCAAGATGGTTCACCACGTGAAATTTATGAAGAGCCCAAAAACCTATTTGTTGCCCGATTTATCGGTGAGATCAACGTATTTAATGCCGTCACTCAAGATCGTATCGATGATAAATGCATTAACGTACAGATCGAAGGCGTTCCTGCGATTGTCTATTATGATCAACCCGTGACTAGCGGCGATAAACTGCAAGTCTTACTGCGTCCAGAAGATTTACGCATTGAAGAGATCAAAGAATCAGAAAGTGCGGGTATTGTTGGTCATGTTATCGATCGTACTTATAAAGGCATGACGTTAGAGTCAGTGGTTGAATTAGAGTCAGGCATGCGCGTTATGGTGAGTGAATTCTTTAACGAGGATGATCCAGACGTAGACCACTCTATCGGCCAGAAAGTCGCCATCACTTGGGTTGAAAGCTGGGAGGTCGTCCTCAATGATGAGCAACAAGCTTAATCTACAAAACGCAATTATTGTTTTGATTGTCGGCTGGTTAGGTCTGTTTGTTCTGATCCCCAATCTGATGATCATTGTGACCAGCTTTTTAACGCGTGATGAATCGAACTTAATCGCTTTTACCTTTACGTTCGATAACTATCTTCGTTTAATGGATCCGATTTATGCCAGAGTGATGCTGCACTCATTTTACATGGCTATCGTGGCGACCTTAATTTGCCTTGTGGTCGGCTATCCATTTGCGTATATCGTTGCCAAAATGCCACAAAAATGGCGCCCTATTATGCTGTTTTTAGTGATTGTTCCATTTTGGACTAACTCACTGATCCGTACCTATGGATTAAAAATTGTTTTGGGCACTCAAGGTATTTTGAATAAAGCATTATTAAGCATCGGCATCATCGATACGCCCATCCGTATCATGTTCACCGAAACCGCGGTCATGATTGGTTTAGTGTACATCTTGCTGCCATTTATGATTCTGCCTCTCTATTCTGCGATCGAGAAGCTCGATCATACTTATATAGAAGCAGCACGAGATCTTGGTGCGAACAAGTTGCAAACGCTGATTAAAGTCATTTTACCCTTAACCATGCCCGGCATTATTGGCGGCTGTTTACTGGTACTGCTACCAGCATTAGGAATGTTCTATATTTCTGATTTACTGGGAGGGGCGAAAAACTTATTGATCGGTAACGTCATTAAGAGCCAAGTACTCAACGCCCGAGACTGGCCATTTGGTGCGGCGACAAGTATTGCCCTCACCTTAGCCATGGCCGTCATGCTCTATGCGTACTATCGAGCAGGAAAACTCTTGAATAAGAAATCGGAGCTAAGCTAATGGGAAAGACAGTTCGATTTAGCTTTATGAGCTTAGTGTACTTATTTTTGTACCTACCGATTATTGTTTTGATTGTGAACTCTTTTAACGACAACCGCTTTGGGATTCGTTGGGGTGGCTTCACGACCAAGTGGTATCATGCTTTGATTAATAATGACAGCTTGATGCAAGCCGCCTGGCACTCTATCAATATTGCGGTCTTTTCAGCGACCGCAGCGACAATTATTGGTAGCTTGACGGCTGTTGCCCTATTTCGTTACCAGTTTAAAGGTAAGAAAATGGTCAATGGCATGCTGTTTGTTGTCATGATGTCACCAGATATCGTAATGGCAATTTCATTACTGGCGCTGTTTTTAGTCCTCGGCTTTCAATTGGGCTTTCTAACCCTTTTGATTGCGCACATCACCTTCTGCTTACCCTTTGTGGTCGTCACGGTTTACAGCCGTTTGAATGGTTTTGATGTGAAGATGTTAGAAGCGGCAAAAGATCTCGGAGCGAGCGAATGGGTTATATTGAAAAATATTATTTTCCCACTTGCTAAGCCAGCCGTTGCGGCAGGTTGGTTATTAAGTTTTACCTTGTCACTCGATGATGTCATCATCAGTTCTTTTGTGACAGGACCAACCTATGAAATTCTCCCTTTAAAGATTTACTCTATGGTTAGGGTTGGGATTTCACCGGAAGTGAATGCGTTAGCGACTGTGATGTTAGTGGTTTCATTAATCCTTGTGATCACTTCACAGTTGTTAGCCAGAGAAAAAGTGAAGTAATATACTCACTGCATGTTAAAAACACGAAACAGAATGGCCACCATGACCATTCTGTTTCTCTATGTAACGCCTTAATGGGCAACGTTTGGTTTGGAGCTAACGTCGATGAAAAAATGGGCTACTTTATTAGCTGGTAGTGCATGTGCGCTTTCACTGTTGTCAAATTCAGCTATCGCGCAAGATAAAGAATTGGTTTTCATGAACTGGGGACCTTACATTAACAGTAATATCCTTGAACAGTTTACTCGTGAAACCGGTATCAAAGTCATTTACTCAACTTATGAGTCAAATGAAACTTTATACGCCAGACTAAAAACCCATAATCAGGGCTACGATCTTATTGTTCCTTCAACCTATTTCGTATCCAAAATGCGTGATGAGGGTATGATTCAGAAAATAGATAAGTCTAAGCTGTCTAATTTCAGTAATTTAGACGCTAACTACCTGAATAAACCTTATGATCCGAACAACGACTACTCAATTCCGCATGTGGTCGCCATTACCGGTTTAGCGGTCAATACCGATATGTATGACCCGAATGATTTCCAAAGCTGGGGTGACCTTTGGAAGCCTGAGCTGGCGAGACAATTGATGTTAATGGACGATACTCGCGAAGTATTCCATATCGCTCTGCGTAAACTCGGCTATTCCGGTAATACCACTGACGATAAGCAAATTGATGAAGCCTACACTGAATTGCGTAAATTAATGCCGAATGTTTTGGTGTTTAACTCTGACAACCCTGCTGCACCCTATCTTGCTGGTGAAGTCGGTTTAGGGATGTTATGGAATGGCTCTGCAGCGGCAGCGCAAAATGAAGGATTACCGATCAAACTGATCTTCCCGAAAGAAGGCGGTATTGGTTGGGTCGATAACTTCGCCATTGCTTCAGGAGCGAAAAATGTCGACGCCGCCCATAAGATGATCGACTTTTTACTGCGCCCTGAAATCGCTGAGCAAATCTCTCGTGATACTGGCTACTTAACAGGTGTGGCGGAATCGAACGCTAAGTTCAAAGATATCGCCCCCCTATTCCCATCTCAAGAAGATTTAGATCGCGTGGAATGGCAAGATGCGGTGGGAGACAAAACCATTAAGTATGAAAACTACTTTATGCGTTTAAAATCAGGTTTATAAACCTACGAGCTTAAGTAAATGGGCAGCATTAGCTGCCTATTTTTTTGTGAGCTGGTATACTTGGCGGCTGATTTAGCTAATCTCTCTAGCCTATTTGGGCTTTTGCTACCAAAATACGGAATTGTAATGAAGAAAAGTAAACTGTATGCGGGCGTACTATGCGCAGCGACTCTATTCACTACCCACGCGATGGCCAACGATACCGAGCTGTATTTTTATAACTGGTCGGAATATATCCCTAGCGATGTACTAGAAGAATTTAGTAAAGAAACCGGTATCCGAGTTATTTATTCGACGTACGAATCAAACGAAAGCATGTACGCGAAGTTAAAAACCCAAGGTGCTGGTTATGACTTAGTGGTTCCTTCAACTTATTTTGTCTCTAAGATGCGCAAAGAAGGCATGCTGCAACCCATCGACAAAAATCAATTAAGTCATTTTGCGGATCTTGACCCTAATTTTCTCAATAAATCTTTTGATCCCGAAAACCGTTACTCAATCCCTTATATCTGGGGAGCGACAGGTATTGGCATTAACACCGACATGCTTGATAAATCAGCACTGACCAATTGGAACGATTTATGGGATGCCAAATGGCGTGGTCAGCTTATGCTGATGGATGACGCTCGTGAAGTGTTCCATATGGCTTTAAGTAAATTGGGTTACTCGCCAAATAGTACCAATCCAGAAGAGATTGAAGCCGCTTATCAAGAGCTAACCAAACTGATGCCAAATGTCTTGGTCTTTAACTCTGATTTCCCAGCCAACCCGTTTTTAGCCGGAGAAGTTTCGCTTGGGATGTTGTGGAATGGGTCTGCCTACATGGCGCGTCAAGAAGGAGCCAATATTGAGATTATTTGGCCAGAAAAAGGCGCTATTTTCTGGATGGACAGCATTGCGATTCCTGCAGGAGCGAAAAATATCGAAGCGGCACATAAAATGATCGACTTCTTATTGCGTCCGGAAAATGCAGCAAAAATTGCGCTGGAAATCGGCTATCCAACACCAGTCAAAACGGCCCATAAGCTATTACCTGCCGAGTTTGTCAATGACCCGAATATCTTCCCACCACAATCAGTCATGGATAGCGGTGAATGGCAAGATGATGTCGGTGAAGCATCAATATTATACGATAACTACTTCCAACGCTTAAAAGTGAAGTAATCAGCGATTCTATCAATGTGAAAAAGCGGCTGATGCCGCTTTTTTCTTGCCTGTTTTCTGTGCTAGATGAAAACGATGTGACGTTAGCAAAAAATGAGGTTCTTGTCCTCTTATCGAGGGGAATCTTGCAGCATTAATAGCTCGTTAACTAAACGAGGGACCTCAAGCGTCGCTTTGCCATAACGTTTTTCAGCAAACTCACTTTCAATCGCGCTCGGCTCTAAATTAATTTCAATCGTATGTGCGCCGTGCATTCTCGCATCATGCACAAAACCAGCCGCCGGATAAACCACACCAGATGTACCAATAGAGACAAATAAATCGGCTTTTTCTAATGCGCTATAAATCTCCCCCATCCGCAAAGGCATTTCCCCAAACCAAACAATATGAGGCCGCATTTGTTGCGGAATTTGACAGCAATGACACAGTTCACCGGTCAATAAATCGCCCTTTTGTTCAACCACTTGATTAGACATACTACAGCGAGCTTTAAATAACTCACCATGCATATGAATGATGTTTTGACTACCGCCTCGCTCATGCAGATCATCAATATTCTGGGTAATGATGGTTACTGAACCATTCAGTTGTCGCTCTAGCTCGCCAAGAGCAAGATGAGCCGCATTGGGTTGAATCTCAGGAGAGCCTAGTTTTCTGCGGCGCTGATTATAAAAGTCTTGCACCAAATCAGGATCACGAGCAAAACCTTCTGGTGTGGCAACATCTTCAATCCGGTGGTTTTCCCATAATCCATCTTGGGCCCGAAAGGTTTGAATACCCGACTCGGCAGATATCCCCGCGCCGGTCAATACTACAATATTGCGATAGGGGAAATTCATCATCCATTCCTTATTTTCAATCTTTACACCAGTTTAGCATTGATAAACGAGCGTCCCTAATTTCAAGGCTTAGACAATAGTCGAAAAAAACACCCAGACTCGCTGGGTGTGATGATTAAAGATTCGGACCTTTCGTCGGACTATGAGCGATATCGGCTCGCAGCTGCTTCATACCTTGCACCATACGCCAAAACCATAAGGTAATGGCACCTAACGCAATGAACGCGCCAAGGTAAGGGATAGCGTAGCCAATCGTACTTAACCAAGTATTACTAAACCAATAACGATTGACTCCCATCAGAACGCCATTTGCCGTAGCAACGGTGACAATTAACACCACAAAAAAGGTTAATAATAAGAAAAAAGTACGAATTAATCCGTAATAATGGGAATTCGCCACCTCGCCATCTTGGTTTTTATCCAACCGATAGCCAGCATAGATAATGCCAATCACCCCAGAAAGTAACCCAGTAAATGGGGTCAGCAAACTGGCAATATACACAAACCAAACGGATTTATTTTTACTGGCGGGGGTCATGATGCCTCTCCTTCATCTCGTCGATTTTAGAGGTAGCCGCTTCAATTTCGCCTCGCGCTTTGACTTCTTCATACCATAAATCATGATGTTCTTTGGCCCAAGTCTCATCGACTTTACCCGTTACCATTCCCTCTAATGCCCCTTCCATACCAAATAAACCGATATAAATATGGAAAATAAAGCCACAAATAAGGATTAAAGCGGAGAACATGTGGATCAAATTCGAGAGTTCCATATCGCGGCGCGTCTGCCCAAAAATCGGAAAGTCTAAAATAAGTCCACTGATCGCAGCAAAGCTACCAAATACGATCAACAGCCAATAGATCGCTTTTTCACCACCATTGGAAAAGCCAGCCGAAGGATGGGTTCCTTTGTGCTTGCCCGCCATTCCTCCCAATTTTAAAAACCATTGGAAATCAACCTTGTTGAATAAGGATTTTCGCCACCATTTCAGCAACATAAAAATCAGCAACACAAAGAATAAGGGGCCAACGTAATTGTGGTATTGCTTAGCGGAATAAATGACCATTCCCCACCAATCGGTAGGAATGTAAGGTTTAAGAAAGTGTTTACCATAAACCAACATTAACCCACTGAACGCCAAGGTAAGAAAAGTAAACGCCATACTCCAGTGCAACGCTCGATCCAAACGCGACCAACGTTTTAATTTTCGCCCCGTTCTTGGCTGACTAAGCATGATCGGCCCCATCAACCAATAGGCCATCACAACCATCACAATACTACCAAAAATCGCCACTGCCCCAGCAGGAGACATCCATTTCTCTTTTAAGACAAACCACATTTCACCCGGTGTACTGATTAACACGCCATGCTCAGGAGAACGTGATGTGGTATAGCCTTCTTGACCTTGCCTCACTTGACGCCAAAAGTCGGCACCCGCTAATTGAGAAATCTCTTTTTGCGCCACATTGTGATTAGTGGACTCGCCCTCATTGGCTAATAATGGGAGAGATAAACAACTAAGAGTTAAGATCAATAGCACCAAGACCTGCTGAAACGCACGCTTTATCCGATATTGCATCGCTACTTAACTCCTTGTGGCATCGAAAGCGAGATCTTCACCATTGGTCCACCCAGCATTTTTAGCTCCGCGCTCTACCACGCGCTGACGGAAAATATCTGAAACCACCGCGGCATCACCAGCCAGTAGTGCTTTAGTCGAACATAAGGAAGCACACATCGGTAATTTGCCTTCAGCAATCCGGTTAGCTCCATATTTACGACGTTCTTCGGGGGAACCCGGTTCTGTTTCAGGTCCACCAGCACAGAACGTACATTTATCCATTTTCCCACGCTCAGCAAAGGCAGACTGCTTAGGAAACTGCGGAGCACCAAACGGGCAAGCAAATAAGCAGTAACCACAACCAATGCAAAGATCTTTATTGTGCAGCACGATGCCATCTTCCGTTTTGACAAAACAGTCCGCCGGACAGACCGCCATACAAGGCGCGTCCGTACAGTGCATGCAAGCTACCGAGATCGAGTTCTCTCCCGGTTCGCCATCATTGAGTGTGACCACTCGACGACGTTGGATTCCCCATTGCAGAGCATCGTCATTTTCATTTTTACAGGCCGTGACACAGCCGTTGCATTCGATGCAGCGTTTGGTATCACAAAGGAATTTCATTTTAGCCATTGGTTTACTCCTTACGCTTTACGGATGTTACACAAGGTGACTTTAGTTTCCTGCATTTGAGTAACAGGATCGTACCCATAAGTGGTCGCGATATTCGCTGACTCACCAATCACATAAGGATCGGTACCTTGTGGGTATTTATGACGAAGATCTTCACCTTGAAATTTGCCGCCAAAATGAAAAGGAATGAACGCCATACCGGGTTTAACGCGACGTGTCACCATGGCTTTAACATGAATACGCCCTTTTTCTGCCCCTTCAACCCAAACCATGTCACCGTCTCTGAAACCAAGATCATTGGCATCTTTAGGGTTCACCTCAACAAACATCTCTTGCTGCAGTTCGGCTAACCAAGGGTTTGAACGGGTTTCTTCGCCACCACCTTCGTACTCGACTAAGCGCCCAGAAGTCAGAATGATCGGATATTCTTGAGATTTATCGATATCTTGAATCGATTTATAGAGCGTCGGCATTCTAAAAATCGCGTCTTTATCTTCCCAAGTAGGATAATCAGCGATGAGATCGCGTCTTGGCGTGTACAGTGGCTCACGATGTAGTGGCACTCGATCCGGAAATGTCCACACAATTGCACGAGCTTTCGCATTGCCGAAAGGAATACAGCCATGCTGAATTGCCACTCGTTGAATACCACCTGAAAGATCGGTTTTCCAGTTTTGTCCTTCTGCTGCGACTTTTTCGGCCTCGGTCAGATCGTCCCACCATCCTAAATGTTTGAGCAATTTATCGGTGAATTCCGGATAACCATCTTCAATCTCACTGCCTTTTGAAAAGCTATCTTCTGCGAGTAGTGATTGACCTTCAAACTCAACGCCGTAGCGAGCTCGGAACGTCCCTCCGCCCAGAGCAACCGGTTTAGAAGTATCATACAAAATATGCGTTCCGGGATGCTTCATCTCTGGAGTCCCCCAGCAAGGCCAAGGTAGACCATAAGTCTCACCATGAATTGGCCCACCTTCTGCTTCTAAAGTGGTTTTATGGAAAGTATGCCAATGCTGTTGATGCGCTTTTAAACGTTCAGGGCTTTGTCCGGTATAGCCGATGGTCCACATCCCTTTATTGAATTCACGGGTAATGTCTTCAATAAGTGGTTGATCATTCTCAACTCGAATGTGTTTACAAAGTTGCTCGGCAAAGCCGAGTTTTTTACTCAGTAAGTACATGATTTCATGATCAGGTTTGGAATCAAACAACGGTTCAATGACTTGATCACGCCATTGCAAAGAGCGATTCGACGCAGTCACACTGCCGTAAGTTTCAAATTGGGTCGTGGCAGGAAGCAAATACACGCCATCGCTGCGCTCATTCATGACTGCAGCAACGGTTGGATAAGGATCGACAATCACCATCATGTCGAGCTTTTGCATCGCTTTTTTCATTTCTACGCCACGGGTTTGCGAGTTAACCGCATGACCCCAATAGAACATAGCGCGAATATTTTCTCGTTGTTGAATATTGTTTTTATTCTCCAGTACGCCATCAATCCAACGAGATACCGGAATTCCGAAACTATTCATTGGCTTAGTGCCACCGTAAGTCCCTTGATCAAAGCGATTCGCTATCCAATCAAAATCAACATCCCATACCTTGGCCCAATGACGCCATGCCCCTTCTGCGACCCCATAGTAACCAGGCAACGAATCAGAAAGTACCCCTAAATCCGTTGCGCCTTGAACGTTATCATGACCACGAAAAATGTTCGCCCCGGAACCCGGTTTACCCAAATTCCCCAAAGCCAATTCAAGTACACAATAAGCACGAGTATTGTTATTTCCTGTTGTGTGCTGAGTGCCGCCCATACACCAAATAATACAACCGGGGCGATGTTCAGAGAGTAGCTTCGCGGTTTGATAAACATCCGACTCACTCACTCCGGTGACCCGCTCCACCTCTTGAGGTGCCCATTTCGCCACTTCTTGACGAATTTCCTCCATGCCAAACACACGCTGGCGAATGAATTCTTTATCTTCCCACTGATTTTTAAATACGTGCCAGAGCACGCCCCAAATAAAGGCAACATCCGTTCCGGGACGCAATGACACATAGTGATCCGCTTTGGCTGCGGTGCGCGTACGACGAGGATCGGCAACCACAATTTTGCAATTATTCTTCTCTTTGGCAATCAAGATATGTTGCATCGCGACCGGATGCGCTTCCGCAGGATTCGAACCAATGAACAACATCGACTTACAATTATGCATATCATTAAAGGAGTTGGTCATCGCACCGTAACCCCAAGTATTGGCAACGCCTGCTACGGTCGTGGAATGACAAATTCGCGCTTGGTGGTCAACGTTATTGGTTCCCCATAATGAGGCCATTTTACGAAAGAGATACGCTTGTTCATTGCTGTGCTTAGCACTGCCAAGCCAGTAGACCGAATCTGGCCCCGATTGTTGACGAATTTTTAAGATCTCATCGCCGATTTCATCGATAGCCTGTTGCCATGAGAGTTTTTTCCATTTTCCGCCCTCAAGCTTCATTGGATATTTCAAGCGTCGCTCACCATGGCCATGCTCGCGTAAGGCTGCCCCTTTTGCGCAATGCCCACCTGCATTAAAGGGGTGATCAAAAGCAGGCTCTTGGCCTGTCCAAACCCCATTTTGTACTTCAGCATAAATGCCGCAGCCAACGGAACAGTGCGAACAGATGGTGCGCTTAACTTCCGTTTTAACCTGATTAGGTCGCGAGGTTGCCTGAGCTTTTTTAATCATTCCAGGAGCAAATAAAGCGGAACCAACAACCGCACCACCTGCAGCTAATGAACTGTTGCGAATAAAAGCTCGACGACTGAGCCCTAATGTATTTGGCTGTTCGACCTGCTCTGAACGTTTGGTCAGTTTCATTATTGGCTCCTATAAACTGGCGTAGTAATCACGGATATGTTGAGTTTCGTGATACCCTTTTTGTAATGGCTGTGGCGTCGCCTCTTCCACAGTCTCTACCGCTAACGCCGACTGACTAGTTGAAGCCACCACACCTCCGACAACGGCGGCACCAGCCATGCTTTTTAATATCATGCGCCGACTCTGATTAACATCTGATTGTTTTTTCATCGCTTCTTTCCTTTTTCCATATAACCGCGGTGATGGTTCCCCTGCCGTTGTAGAACGCTTGTTATCATTCGCTGACATTCTGCTCAATGGTGTTTTTTACATGCATAACATGGGTATTACATTGACTAGCAATGCTAGCTGGTGTCATCTGAATGCTCTCTAGGCTTAAAAAAGCCTTGCACACTTGAGATACCGCTCGATAAAAATTCGCATGTTCGGCTTGCTCAATTTGTCGCGCTAAGTGATTAAACCAAGGGCTAATATGACGATGAAAAAACTCACCTTGTTGTTCAGGCATATCGCTGATCAGCCACGCCATACTTTCACATAAGGCGGCAATATGATCCTCTGGCTCTTTCACCGAGTCGGAACGCTGCAAACCAAGCTGCGCCATATGCTGGCGAAGATCCGCTAAAGGTTTTTCCATTAATGATCCAGTCAGATGCCATGAGGCAAAGGGCACCACTTCACCTCTCCCGATACCAATAAATAGCCATTGATATTCCTCTTCAAGGCTATCATCAACATCAGTATGTTGTGCAGCGTGCCTTAAGGCTAACCAGCACTGGCTCATCACGCTTGAGTTATCTTCAATCTCTAGGTCAGCCAAAAACTGCAATTGTGACTGACTAGGAGGAGCACGAAACAGGGAAGCTAACATCAGATAAATATCGGTGCGTATAGTGTCTGTAACTTGCATAAACATCGCCTTAATAGTGAAGTTGCTGCTCTGGGTTTTCAGCCATCGCTTCAAAAATATCAATCACTCGACAGTCTTCGCACATGGCGATTCGATTAAGAGACATGGGATCTGAAAAATGAGAGTGACCACGTAACTTATCTTGCAGCATGGTGATCATTGACTGAGGCGCAAATGCTTTTTGACAACGTAAACAGCGGGCGGGCTCTTCTTGATGTAACACCTGCGCCGCTTGTCGCTCATCATGGTCCCAATTGATTCTTGGTACCGCCGTCAAGACTTTTTCAGGACATGCAGTGATACATAAACCGCACTGCACACAATCTTGTTCAGTAAAATGCAAAGCAGGTATATCACCACTATGATGCAAGGCTCGCGTAGGACAGACCGCGACACAGCTCATGCACAAAGTACAATCTTGACTGGCGCACTCAATTGAGCCAAAAGGGGCTGAGCTATTCAGTGAATGAATCATGGAATCCGGTTGGTACTGACTGGCAAGTGCATCTAATGCTTGATACAAACGTTGGCGTTTATTACCAGAGAGCTCACCCAATCGAAGCATCAAATCGTCTTCACACAGAACTGGGAGTCCTTCGCCTAGCGATTCCAAATAGAGAATATCAATCCGCTGCTTGTCTAAGCCTAATGACGCTAATAGCGTTTGTGCTAACGACACTTCTTGATGAAGAATACGCAATACGGTCGCAGGCATATGCTGGCTAGCTGCAAACAGTACCTGAGTCGCGCCATTAACCAGTGCCGCGAACCAAGTATCCATACCGACAGAAGGAAGCTCTTCTAGCATCACCGGAATAACATTATCGGGTAAGGCTTTCAGCGCCATAAGATGCTGAGCTTCGTGGCGATCACTGCAAAAAAGAACCACCGGTGTTTCACCTTGAGCCTGAAAATAATGGTTAAGTAGTCGCTCAACAAACTTTTGTGTATCGGTAGGGTTAGGTAAAGCGTAATGGATCGCTTCCGTTGGGCAAGCCGTCGCGCACGTTCCAATACCTTGACAAAGATAGGGGTTAATTTCGATTCGGTGTCCTGTTTGTGCTGACCCTTCACTAGAAAGCGCACCCGCCGGACAGGCATCAACACACCGCTCACAACCTTTCACCCCTCGTGAGCTGTGTGCACACAAATCGGTATTGAGACGGAAATATTTCGGTTTATCAAAAGTACCCATTAATGTTGGAATGGTTTCTAACGCTTCAACGAGTTTGTTTTCACCTCGCCCCACAGGAAAGTATCCAGGAACGGGCACCTCTTCACTCATGATTCCGTTGAGTGAGAGATCCAACACAATATCAAAACATGCTTGCCCGATTGCCGCTTGTGCCAAATTGATGGTTTGACCACGATTGACCACCTGAATATCGAATGCCCCCAAATAGCCACTGATTTGTACCGAATCGGCAAAGTAAAGTGTGCTTGAATGCCCCTGATGGCCGTCAATCGATAAAAGCGTCAAAGAGCCCATTGCAGACAGTTGTTGGGCCGCACGTTCAATCAAACTGGTGGGGCCGATTAATAATGTATGACCACCACTTTGATAGCTAACCGTTGGTGGGATCAAATTCTGCAGTTCAACAGTATGTTGCAGGGCAAACCAACGCGCTTGACCAGAAGTGCTACTGGCTTGTTGTAGATAGTCGTTTAACATTGCTCAATTCCATGCTGAAAGCAGGCTCATTGTCCTACCCTTATTTATTACATGGATTTAGCAAATAACGTTCCAACTTGAAATGTCACCTATCTCATTGATTTGTTAGTAATTTAAATACCCCCTTCATCACAAGTTATTCAGTAAGACATTTTGTCTCATTATGAAACTGAGTAGTGAGACAAAATGTCCCTACTTTTTATCCAACAATGTTGGTTCGCCTTCATCCATCGGATCACGTGGCATAACTGACTGATGAGCGAAGTGGTTATGGTTATCTTGGTGATCAGGTATCAGGTCTACATTCGATGGGTCGACATCAATAAGCCATTCACGGACACTTTGTGCTAGTTCACTCGCCAAGGGTTTTAACGCATGATAATCACCATCATAATCATCTAGACCATCAACTTGATTGAACTCACCATTGAAAAAAAGCTGCCGTAACGCCTTTTTTTTCAACTCAGCAGAGGCCGAAACCAATAGCGTGGAAAGCTCATTTGCGGTAGCAAGGCTCTCATCTGCCACTAAGCCTGTCGGACACGTTGTCTGATCGCGAGTTAAGGTCGTAGGCCGTTCAGAAAGACTCTCAGGTTGTAGAGCACTCGGTAATGTTTTATCGTCACTACCCAACTTATCAATAGATACGTCTTCTGATATCGTTGCTTGATGTAATTTACGCTTTGACCATCGATTAAAGAAAGAATCAGTTGCCACATGACCTCCCGGCACCTTTACGCTTTTTAGAACGGTAGTCGAGCAATTCGCCTTCTCGACCAATGAAGGCTTCAATCCACGCTTGCACCGCTAAAGGCATCGGCTCAGAAAGTACCACGTAGTCGCTATCCATATAACGAGCCGCCACACCTTGCGAGGCGGTAATGCACACCAGTTTGGGTTGCTCATCATCGGTACTATTTTCTACGATCACGAATAACTTAGGCTCTCGCGAGCTGAGGTTAAATCGATAATCGCTTCGCTCATCGCGAAAGAGCTCCAATACGGCTCGCGCTTTGAACTCAACCTGAGGCATTAATTCAAAGCCGCTTAATTGCCATTGGTTTGTTACCCAACGTCCAACATTAAACGAGCGTAAATGAAGTAGGCAGCCAATGGACCATTGAAATTCGTTTTTGATCAACGGCACTGAATGTGAAATGGGGAAAGCCATGAAGAGTAAATCCTTGCTTGAGTCAATACCATCAACAACATATGCTCATTTAAGCAATTATTACGCCACCCCCATTAATCGACATAACATACGACGAAAAAGAGAATATGGAATGATATTTGCTGCTCTCTTTATCTCTGCCTAACTCGTATCATCGATCACGATTGGCGATTAACGCACTTTTAGCATCGATATAGGAACAATTTGTGTCAGCATTCTCTCTTATTCAACCGACTGAAAATCCACAACAAACCATGGAAGTGACGGTGTATGATCAGTATGGTGAGCCATTAACCAAATCCATCGCCTGTGAACGACCTTTAACCGTACTGTTAAATTGGCAAGAAGTAGTGACACTAATGACTCTAGGCTCTCGCCCCGAAGCGTTAGTGCTCGGTTATTTGAAAAACCAAGGTTTTATTGCTGAGCGAGAACAACTTCAATCAGTGATCATTGATTGGCAAACGCATTCAGCCGCCGTGGTGACTAAAGAGAATATAGACCGTGTTCAACCGGCGCTTAAGAAAAAAACCGTTACCTCTGGATGTGGTCAGGGCACGATGTATGGCAATGTGATGCAACAATTAGAAGGCTATCAAGTCCCACAGACACGCTTGAAACAGTCACAGATCTACGCAACGTTAGAGGCGCTCACCCATCATAATCAAACCTATAAAAAAGCCGGTGCCGTTCACGGCTGTGCGATTTGCCAAAATAACCATGTGCGCTCTTTTGTCGAAGACGTGGGTCGGCATAACGCTGTCGATACATTAGCTGGCGAACTCTGGCTGCAAGGGGATTCAGGTCATGATAAACTGTTTTATACGACCGGACGGTTAACCTCTGAAATGGTGATTAAGGTTGCGCAAATGGGTATTCCCGTTCTACTTTCTCGCTCTGGGGTCACTCAAATGGGCTTAGACTTGGCCAATCAGTTTGGTATTACCACCATTGCGCGAGCGAAAGGCCTGCGTTTTGAAATCTACAGTGGCGCAGAAAAAATTGATTTTGATGTCAAAGGCTAATCTTACGTGAAGAGATTGATGTTCCTCTGTGAATGAGTGCCATCACTCATTCACAGAAAAAGATTATTCAGAAGATGAGCGAGTCGTCGTGATCAGTAGCGGGCTCTCCGCCTTCGCCAACAAGTAAATACTAAAGGTGCTACCTTGCCCCTCAACAGAGTGAACTCGAATTTCACCGCCAACTTGACTGAGTAAACTCTGTGATACCGACAAACCTAACCCAGTTCCTTGCCTCTTGGTCGTATAAAAAGGGGCAAAAATTTTGCTCAGTTGCTCAGGTTTGATTCCACAACCATGGTCTTGAACATGAATGATCGCGCCGAGTATTTTTCCGTCTTGTTGCCAATCTTCACTATGAATGATGAGTTGACCTTTGCCTTGCATAGCGTGAATGGCATTGATCTGTAAGTTGACTAAAATTTGCAACAGATGATGATGATTTACTTCCACGGAACAGCGCGCTTGCAACTGCGTAATAAACTCAACTTCACGCTTCTTACTGCCCGCTTTGACCAGCGTAATACTCTCTTCGATAATTGGATTAACACGCTGCCAGGTAATTTTATCTTGCACACCACCATGACGACTGTATTGCAGCAAACTGCGAGTAATATTACGGATCCGATCGACTTGCAGCAAAATCGCCTCAATTTCCTCAGCCACCCGTGGGGCTTGGTCAGCAAGTTCAAAACGGATAAGTTCAGTATTGCCAAGAATCACAGCGGTAGGATTATTAATTTCATGTGCGATACCCGCGGTCAGCTCACCAAGTGCGGCCAGTTTTTCATGGGCAATCAATTTATTACGAGTTTGATTCAGTAATTGAATATGGTGTTCTAATTGCTGAGTTTTTTCATGCAAACTGGCGGTGCGCGATTGAACCTTTGCTTCTAACTGATCGGCGGCATGCTGAATTTGTTGGTTGTGCTGTTGCAGTAAATCCAGCATATGATCAAACTGCTTGGCTAACTGAGCGAGCTCATGTTTTTCATCCAACCCTAATGAGCCAATTCGTTGATTTTGATCGACTTGTACTCGTTTGACAACATGGTGAATGCGTTCAATCGGACGAAACAAATCACGTGAACCACGATAAACGAAAAAACCTGAAACAATCAATAGAATCAACGTCATACTGCCCATTTCGACAATATTGGTTAAGTAAGTTTTGACCAATGGCCACAGTAAATAGCCAGTATAAAGCATACCAATGACTTGATCATATTGATCGCGAAGTGGCTGATAAGCACTGACATACCACGCATCATAGACATACGCCTTATCTACCCATTGTTCACCTTGTCTTAATACCTTATCCGCTACCGGTTGAGAGACTCGTGTACCAATCGCTCGTCCAGCTTGAGTACCACTATGAAGCGGTACATTAGTACTGACCCGTAAATCATCTAAAAATAACGTTAGCGTGCCTGCTGGACTTAATCGAGTGGCTTGTACGGGGTAGATTAAGTCTCGAATTTGGTCGACGAGTAACGTGCTATTGTTGAGCAGCAATCCTCCTTCTAAAAAACCGATGATCTTTTGATCAATCAAGATCGGCACGACAGTTCGGCTGACTAATCCACGCGATTCAACCAAGCGGTCATTTAACATCGGGGTTTGTGCACGTATCGCTAAATCGGGATCCAATTGCTGTAATTCAGCCGCACTCAGCACATCAAAAAAAGACTCTTTTCGCGTCAGATCCAAATAACGGAACTGCTGTTCTAGCGTGTTAACCAATTGAAAATGCAGAAAGTCTAATTCATAACGTTTTTTCTGTTGCTGAACCCAATCCATAAACTCTGGCTGGTAGTAATAACCCTCTCGAAGCCCATGTTGAAAATCATAAGAATCGGCGAAGGCGTGAACATAACTGGCTTGTTTTTGTTGCAATAGCGTCACGCTGTTTTGAGCAACCCCCAAGCGCTCTGATACATCCACCAAGGCACTTTGCCACGTGTAATGCAAAGACCAATAAAAGCTGATACCGATCAACGCCATTAATGTGACGGCAATCGGTACGGAAGTCAGAATCAACAGTCGGTAGCGGACCATACTTCGGAAGCGATGGTGCCAAGCTCGCCACCATGAAGGTTTAGCGCACCTTGATTTGCTCATCACTTTCCCACTCTTTGAATTTTCGTTCTAATGTTTTGCGAGCAACGCCTAAATCCCGAGCGGCCGCCGATTTATTACCTTGATGAAAGGCAACGATTTGTTCTATATGGGCTTTCTCTACTTGTCTTAAACTCCAATGTGCAGGATATCCATAAGACTCGATTCTATTTGGTTCAACCCTCGCCGACGGATTTAGTGACAATGTCACATTGTTGTCACTGTTTTGACCATCACTTGGTAATGGCTGCCAGTAATGCGCTAACGGTTGACCAATTAACAAACATCGTTCAATGAGGTTTTTTAATTCGCGAATATTCCCTGGCCAGTCGTAATCAAACAGTGCATTAATATCTTCATGAGCCCATTTAGGCGTCGGCAGCGACAGCTCTGCACACAAGGTTTGAGTAAAAAAAGGCACCAGCTCATGTAAATCGGCTTTGCGCGCTCGTAGCGGCAAGACCTCAATTTTGAGTACATTTAATCGATAATAGAGATCGGCTCGAAAACGGCCTTCTTCTACCTCCTGAAACAGATTTCTATTCGTCGCAGCCACAACTCGTACATCAACTGGCAGCTCTTTTTCTGAGCCAACCGGACGTATCGCTCGCTGCTCTAACACTCGCAGTAAAGATGATTGCATGTTAAGTGGCATCTCACCGATTTCATCTAAAAACAGGGTTCCACCATGAGCAACCCGAAAAAGGCCTTCACGATTTTTCTTAGCACCAGTAAAAGCGCCCTGTGTATGCCCAAATAGCTCGCTCTCTAAGAGCTCTGGGGCAATTGCGCCACAATTAACAGGCACAAATGGCCCCTGCCTTTCACTGGCTTCATGAATGCCGCGCGCCACCAACTCTTTACCGGTACCGGATTCACCTTCAATCAACACAGAGGCACGAGAAGGAGCAAATTGCATAATCAATTGTTTGAGTTGCTCGGTCTGTGCCGATTGCCCCAAAATTTGGGTGACACAGTGACGTTGAACGTCACGTTGTAACGCATATTGCATACGTTGATGTAACCGCTTATCCATACAACGTTCAACCGCTTTGAGCATCTGTTCAAGATTAAACGGTTTGAGAATAAAATCAGCAGCGCCCAACTGCAGCGCACTGATGGCTGTCTCTAAATCAGCATAGCCAGTCATAAAGATCACATCGGGGCGTTGTTCTTGCTCAGCAAAAATCGCTTCCCATTCAATCCCTGAGCGGCCGGGTAAATTAATGTCTAAAATAATCAAATCATAATGGGTCGTCGCGCGTAGCATTTCTGCTTCATCAATGCATCCAGCACAATCTACTTTCGAAAACCACTTACGTAATGCTTTTTGTAAAATAGACTGCATGCCCGTTTCATCATCCACCACCAATACCGAAAAAGCGTGATAGTGTTGCGCAGATTTTCGATCACTCAAATAAGCCATAATTTCCCTTTGCTGCGTTGTAAATGGAGAGACAAAAAACCTTATCGTTTATCAGGATAAGTTGAGACATTTTGTCTTAGCTTGAACAAATTGTCACGCGGTCTGAGTCAAAGGAATAGCAACTAGCTGAAATTATTGATGTTTAGTAAGCCATTTTAATACTCAATATTGGCACCGACTTTGCTTGTCTACCATTCACAGCCACCAAACGTTGATAGAAATATGAACCAGACTTTACTGCGCTTGCTTACTTGCTTGTTATTGTTAAGCAATAGCCACTTCACTTTAGCCGATCCTTCGTTACGCATTCGTTTAGCCACCACCACCAGTACTTATCACTCCGGTCTCTTGGATTATTTACTGGATGAATTTAAAAAAGACTCAGGCTATACAGTCGATGTTTTAGCAACAGGTACGGGAAAAGCATTAAAACTGGGTGAAAATGGAGATGTGGATCTCGTGATGACTCATGACCCAAAAGCTGAAGCGCAATTTATCGAGAAGGGTTATGGTATTTTGCCGCGTAAAGTTATGTATAACGATTTTGTTTTAGTCGGTCCTAAAAATGACCCTGCAAAAGTCAGCGAACAAGACAATATCCAACAGGCTTTTAGCGCGATTGCCAAGCATAACCATTTGTTTATTTCTCGCGGAGATGAATCAGGGACACATAAAAAAGAACTGGCGATTTGGCAAGAAAATCAAATAACGCCGATTTTTTCTCAATATCGCTCGGTAGGTCAAGGCATGGGACCCACTCTGACCATGGCATCTGAAATGCAAGCTTATACCTTGACCGATCGAGGAACGTGGTTAGCTTATCAGAATAAACTCGACCTTGTGATTTTGTATCAAGTCGATCCCTTACTGTTTAATCCGTATCAAGTGATTTTAGTGAACCCTGAACGCTATCCAAACACCCATTATCAAGGTGCCAAAATACTCAGTGATTGGTTAGTCAATCCTAAAGGTCAGCAGCTAATCAACCAATTTCGCGTTCATGGCCAAGCGCTATTTGTCGCCAATGCCAATGAGTAAGCTGTAATGAGCCTTTGGCAAACGACACTCGATGCATTAGCACTCTTGCTAAGTTTTGATGCTGATCTTTGGCACATTGTTGCTGTCTCTTTTAGTGTTTCTTTAGCGGCCGTTGGGTTGGTTTTGCTACCTGCATTATTACTGGCTTTTGTTTTAGCCTACAGTCACTTTCCGGGCAAATGGTTACTGCTTTCGCTGATCAATACCTTACAAGCCGTACCCACCGTGGTGATTGGTTTACTGCTGTATATGTTACTGTCTCGAGCAGGACCTCTAGGTGATTGGCAACTACTGTTTACCCAAAAAGCGATGATTTTAGGTCAAATGCTCATCTGCCTGCCGATTTTAGTGTCCATGATGCACGGCGCGTTACAATCGAGTGATCGGCGTTCAGTCGAAACCGCGATGACCCTAGGGGCATCACTACCACGGATAGCTCTGACCATGATGTGGGAAACTCGCTTTCCACTTTGTGCAGCCGTGATCGCTAGTTTTTCGCGTATTGTCACCGAAGTAGGCTGCTCGATGATGGTCGGAGGGAATATTATGGGGTTAACACGTAATATCCCAACCGCGATTGCGATGGAAAGTCAAAAAGGCGCGTTTGCACAAGGAGTGGCACTCGGAATGGTATTACTCAGTTTAGCGCTCCTTCTGAATTTTTTGCTCTCCAGCATGCGAGGTAAAGGGTATCTACGCGCATAATAAAAGAGGTCACATGCCGATATTACTCACTGCTCATCAGTTATCCATGCGTTTTAAAGAACGAGGCTTATTTCATATTCCAGCTTTAACATTAGGTCCTCATGAAGCAGTTTATCTTAAAGGTGATAATGGCGTTGGCAAAACCACGCTATTAAAGATTCTCGCAGGTTTACTGAAACCAACAACCGGTTCTGTCTCTCATCATCGTTCTTGGTGGCAACGCCTATTAGGTCGCCGTGCTGATCAGCACATCATTTATCTTCATCAAACACCTTATTTATTTGATGATACCGTCTATCGTAATATTGCTTATGGGCTTCGTTTTTGTGCTTTATCAAGCCAAGAAAAACGTTGCCAAGTGATCACGGCCTTACGCATGGTCGGGCTAGAAAGTTTAGCGAACGAACACGTGTCTGTACTTTCTGGCGGAGAGAAGCAACGTGTGGCAATGGCCAGAGCATGGATTTTAAACCCTGCAATTTTATTAATGGATGAGCCTAGCGCCTCACTGGATGAAGAATCTATCGCCAGATTGGTTATAATGGCCAACGATTTACTGAATCGTGGCTGCAGCTTGGTGATCACCAGTCATCAAAATAATCCATTAACCGAATTGTGTCATAAACAATGGTGGATAAAAGAACATCAGCTGTTTGAATCACCACGGCTACACGTTATTTCACCGATTAGCAAAGAGAATTGTTATGTTACCTCCATCTCACACTAGCTGGGTCATTTTAGCCGGCGGTCAGGCTCGCCGTATGGGAGGGGAAGATAAAGGATTAATTACCCTTAATGGGCAACCATTGATTGGCCATGTAATTGCAAGACTACGCCCACAGACCACGCAAATTTTTATCAATGCCAATAGAAATCAAACGCAGTATCAACAGTATGCACCGGTGATCAGTGATATCGTTAAAGACTTTCCTGGCCCACTGGGCGGGATTCATGCTGGATTAACTCATTCTCCAACCGAGTGGGTAGGCTTTGTGCCTTGCGACAGCCCATTGATTAACGATGATCTGGTCGAGAGGTTCTGCGCTGCCGTCAATCAACAAAGTGAGATTTTAGTCGCCTTTGATGGCCAGCATCAACAACCTGTCTTTACTCTATTTCATCGACGAGTATTGCCTAAACTCGATGCCTTTTTAGCCCGCGGCGATCGCAAAATCATTTTACTCTACGATGAATGCCATACCCAACAGGTTGACTTTAGTGACTCGCCTGCCTGCTTTTTTAATTTAAATACGCCACAAGAACTGACTCAATTTGGAGCGTTAAATACATGACAACGTCACGTCCTTCTCTGCCGATACTAGGATTCGCTGCTTACTCGGGAACGGGAAAAACAACATTACTGGAAACCCTGCTCCCCCACCTTACTCACCAAGGACTGCGTATCGGAGTCTTAAAACACGCTCATCACGATTTTGATGTCGATGTGCCCGGTAAAGATAGCTATCGCCTGCGTAAGGCTGGTGCATCACAAATGCTCGTTGCTTCGCGAAAACGTTACGCATTGATGACCGAAACGGTCGATACTGAGGCAACATTTGATGACCTTTTGCAGCGTTTTGACTCACAACAACTCGACTTGATTCTGGTTGAGGGATGCAAAAACATTGCTTTTTCCAAAATTGAACTCCATCGAGCAGCACTGGCTAAACCTTGGCTCTATCCAAATGATCACAATATTATTGCCATTGCCGCCGATGAAACCGTCAATACGTTGTTACCGCAAATGAACATCAATGATATTGAAGCGATAAGTCAGTTTATTTTGCGCTATGTCGCCCATTATCAACCAGACAGTCAACCAAAGCTTACAAAACCTTCGGTAGTAAATTGCGATACCTTATCGCCCGCCTCTCTCTCGGTAGAGCAAGGTCTCGAAAAAATTCTTTCTGCCGTCTCATCTTTAAGTGACGTTGAAACCATTGCGGTCAGTGAGTCTTATGGGAGAGTCCTTACTGAGCCAGTTTTTTCACCGGTGAACGTCCCTGCTTATCGTAATTCCGCGATGGATGGGTATGCTATCCGCAGTGATGATTTACAGCGCAAACACTATACACAGGTCGCAGAAGTGATGGCGGGCTATCGTTATACCTCCCCTTTGGCGTTAGGTGAATGTGTAAAAATCATGACTGGAGCGGCAATGCCCGATGATGCCGATACTGTGGTGATGCGTGAACAAGCGGTCGTTGAATCATCCTCTATCTCATTTCCTCACGCCTCGATTCAAGCTGGGCAACATGTGCGTCAAGCAGGGGAAGATATCGCTTTAGGCAGCCGCGTTTTTTTACCGGGACAGCGTATCCAATCGGCCGAAATGGGTTTATTAGCCTCACTCGGTATGACCGAAATCTCGGTGTTTCGCCGCCTCAGCGTCGCGATCTTCTCCACTGGAGATGAAGTACAAGCCCCGGGTAGCCAAGCCACACCAGACACTATCTTTGATGCCAATCGGTTTACATTGATTGGCTTACTGACCCATCTTGGTTGCCGTGTTATTGATCTTGGTATTCTCGGCGATGATCAAACACTCATGACACACGCTCTTGAGCAAGGCGCCAATAAAGCTGATGTGATTATCACGTCTGGAGGCGTTTCTGTCGGTGACGCCGATTTTATTAAATCAGTATTAAACCGATTGGGGCATATCGATTTTTGGCGGATTAATATGCGTCCCGGTCGTCCGTTTGCTTTTGGTCATATCGCGACACGCCCTTTCTTTGGCTTACCCGGGAATCCTGTCGCAGTCATGGTCTCCTTCATTCAATTTGTCGAGCCTGCACTGCGTAAAATGCAGGGCGAGACAAATTGGCAACCATTAAAAATAAAGGCCATCGCCAGCGAAGAACTACGTTCACGCCAAGGGCGCAGTGAGTTTAGCCGAGGCATTTACCATATTGACCACAATGGACAGTTAACCGTACGTACAACGGGGCAACAAGGCTCTGGAATTCTTCGTTCGATGAGTGAGGCAAACTGTTTAATTGAAATTGAACCCGCAGTCGACAAGGTTAATATCGGTGAAAGCGTGACAATCATCCCACTTCAAGGCAGAATTTAGCCCATGACAATTTGTTCAAGAGCAAAACATGGTTCGTACGATCATTTATACCTATAAAGAACAGCAAAAAACCTTAACCTTTTCTTATCAAAAGCACCGTAATATTCATGAAGCGGTTGCGGAAGCCGAAGGTATTGATATCTCAGACTATTTAAAAATGGAACTGCAGCTAGAGGCGATATCGGATACTAAAGCGGTACGTAATTACCGTGATAATTATTTTAAAAAGCTCGGTTTTGGGGTCATCACGTTACAAGCGAAAGAGAATCATGGCGTTGGTAAAAAACCAAAGAAAACCAATTAGCGCTCTTGTAAAAACAACGACTCTATCAATAAAAGTGGGCTTGTCGAATGACAAGCCCACTTTTATTTGAATGTGCAACAATCAGTAATTACTTAATGTTGAGAAAAGCTGCGCCTCTAACACCACCTGAATCACCATGTTTCGCTTTAATGATTTTTGGACATTTTGCGATAGGTAGTAGGTATTTAGGTACACGTTTAGGCATTTCTTGATAAATCAGCTCAAAGTTTGAAAGACCGCCACCCAAAGCGACAACATGCGGATCATTGGCGGTGAAAAGATTAGCAAAGCAGATAGCTAGCAGTTCCATAAAACGCTCAACATGTTCAACCGCTTTGGCTTCACCTGCTTCATTGGCATGGATAATATCGATCGCTTTTTTCTGTTCACCATAATAGTGTTGATAAAGTAACTCAAAACCACGACCAGAGAGATAACTGTCTAAACAGCCTTTTTTACCACATCCACAGCCAAGTAGTGGTGCATTGTCTCCTAGATGAAACCAAGCATCGATCGGTAGGCGCATGTGGCCTACTTCACCTGCTACATGGTTGCGACCAGAGAATATCTTACCGTCATAAACTAAACCGCCACCAAACCCCGTACCGAGAATTAATCCCATCACTGATGGTTCATTTTTCAACTCTTCGTCCCAAGCTTCAGAAAGAGCAAAACAGTTGGCATCGTTTTCAATTTTGACCGTACGCCCAATTCTTGCTTCTAAATCTGCTCGTAAAGGTTTGTTTTTTGCTGCGGGAATATTAACCGTCAATACATTCCCTGTATCGGCTTCCTCGGACCCCGGTAAGCCAAGACCAATTCTACCTTCAACCGCAAATTGAGCATCGTATTTCGCCACCAATCCAACCAGCGTATCGACCAATAAAGCGTAGTCTTCTGTAGGGGTTGCGACACGTTCTGTCGCTACGCGTTGTAAATTCTCATCAAAAGCACCAAACTCAATTTTTGTGCCACCGACATCAAAGCCGTAATACATGCTTATCTCTCCTTCAACACCCAACCTTGGGTTAAAATATCAAAAATAAAAACGCCGATATTATCCATCATAGCGATGGTTTTATCCGTGACTCATCCCCGAGTTTATCGTTTTCTGTTGCCCGTTTGCACAGGAAACCAGCATACATTGTACAACGTTAGAGGCAGTTCACTTTATTATCATGGGCATTCAGTCTCATCAATGCTGAACTTGAATAATCTTGCCACTGCTGCAGAGCTGGCCTTTCGCCTTTGAAGTGAATCAGATTCTGAGATTTGCCGAGCAGATAACTCTCTTTAAATGCTTCAAACCACAGTTGTAATGTTTCTGCAGCTTGCTGCTCTCCACAAAGGGAGAGCACTAAACTCGCGACTTCGGCTGTGGCAAGATATTGATCGTTGCTGGCTTTACGCATCAAGTAACGGGAGACTTTTTCAGGCTCAATCGATAACAAAGGCAAGGTAGCTAAATAGGGAGATTTACGAAAAATTCGCTTTGCTTCTCGCCAACTACCATCAATAAAGATCAATAAAGGTTTACGTGTTCCTCTATTCTCGGCCACGGTAGTCAGTTGACGTTGTTTATCTTGATCGGTTTGGGCTGGAAAAACAACAACAGGGAAAAATTTTGGATCGGATAATAATGATAGTAAATGAGGATCTGGCTGAGTTCGATGCCATTGATACACATAAGTTTCTTTCACCGTATCAGCGATCAAACGACCGGTATTACTCGGTTTAAATACTTCATTGTCAGAGACTAAAAGTATCACTGCGACTTGAGTCTCTATATTCGGTTGAAAATCACACAAACAGTATTGTTGCGCGACCTGACAAAACGAGCAACGAGAAATTTTTGAACCACGGGCAAGAAAAGGTTTGGTTGATTGCTGTAGACGTTCCTGATACAAACGATGAAAAGCGTGGACTCTCATAACTCGCACACAATGATAAAATAGGGGCGGCGATTCTACCGCTCACGACCATGAGCCGCTAGTCTTTTACGATAAGAACACTCAGTTTATCACTTAAGGGGCCTCTTAAAAATGCAACCAGAAACGGTTCGTTTGATTATTTTCGGTGTCGTACTGATCAGTTGTGCGATGTGGGAAGTGCTCTATCCTCGGAAAATGCTCACCCAGAATAAATGGCTACGCTGGGTCAACAATCTTGGCTTAGTTGGACTCAACGGATTATTGATTATGCTGTTAATGCCTATCGTCGCGTTTTCTGCGGCCCAATGGGCACAAGAACATCAGATAGGTGTTTTCCACTACTTGGGGCTGCCTTCATGGTTGGTTATTCTGCTGTCATTACTCCTATTAGACGCGATCATTTATGGTCAGCATGTCTTATTTCATCGCGTACCTTATCTCTGGCGCTTACATCGCATGCATCACGCTGATCAAGATATTGATGTGACGACAGGAGCACGCTTTCATCCTATTGAAATATTGTTATCGATGTGGATAAAAATTGGTGCGGTGTTATTACTCGGGATTCCACCTAGCGCGGTCTTATTGTTTGAAATCATCCTTAACGCAAGTGCTATGTTTAATCACAGCAATGCGAAGTTAGCTATCCCTATTGATCATTGGCTACGAAAATGGCTAGTAACACCTGATATGCATCGAGTTCACCATTCGATTATTCCTAAAGAGACTCATGCTAATTTTGGCTTTTGTTTATCAATTTGGGATCGGTTATTTGGGACTTATCGCGCTCAGCCTGAACATGGGCACGATAAAATGACGATTGGCTTACCCCTTTTTCAGCAACGTAGAGAACAATGGCTGGATAAAATGCTCAGTCAGCCTTTTCGTCGTGATTAAGAGGAGTTCTATGAGATTCAAAATAGTTGGACTGATGGCCCTGTTGCTTATCAGCGGATGTGCATCACAACAAGAGCAAATAAACCAAAGCACATCGGATTGGCAACAGGCAGAGCAATGGCCTGACACTTCATTATTTAACGTGTACCAACAGTGGCGAGGTGTCCCTTATCGATTGGGGGGAAACGGCAGAAATGGCATTGATTGCTCAGCTTTCGTACAAGTTGCCTTTCGCGATGTCTGGCAACACCATTTACCGCGCACCACATGGTTACAGAGCCAGCAAGGTAAAGCTGTCGCCTACCGCGATGCACAATACGGTGATTTGGTTTTTTTCAAAACCTCCCCGTCCACTCGCCATGTCGGGGTCTATTTAGGAAATAAAAGCTTTGTCCATGCCTCTACCTCGCAAGGCGTAACCATATCGAGATTAGATAACCCTTACTGGGCAGCAAGGTTTTGGCAAATAAGAAGAATAGAAAAGCCACTTTAGTTATCAGTGGCAAGTGGATCTCAGGTCTAGTTTATATACTCAATGCAAGTCGTTTTAAAACCATGAGGTTAATCGTACTTACTCACCGCAGTATCAAACAAGTTTTTAACTAAAGCGACATACTCATCGAGAAATAAAATTTGTTCGTTGGTCGCAGGTTTATACCAAACACTGGTCAGGACTTCGCCTAAATCATCAACCACCAAATCCGCTTCTTTTAGCAAGCGGAAACGAACACTTGAGTGTAGCTCTGGATTTTGCTCGAAAATCGCCATAATGTTACTGGCAATCATATCGGTAATGACATCTTCGACGCTCTCTTGCCCAATGTCACCATCACGGGTAAAGATATCCATGTTCATCGCCAAATGTTCGATCAGAGCTAAATAACCATCGGTTTCTACAACCACTTTTCTTCTCCGTTTACCGCTTATTGCCAGAATCAACGTTGCCTTGAGTAATATTAAGTCATGAACACGCTTTTTCACAGTCTAATGACCGAGAATCTTTGCGTTATTTCTTGCCTCATCTGAAACTGCAGGCGAGTTTTGGTGTTGATGATTGCCCAACCACAACAGCGTGGCAAGCTTTGAGATACGACATTATTGTATCTTAAAGCTGGTGTACAGTTAAATGTGCTGCGGGTTATGATTAGGAAACTTGACTGTAATCACATTTATTCCTTTTTACTTCATCCAAACGCTAACTAAATGAAATTATGTGCATTTGAAGTCTGAAATGTTGGTTTATTTCATCTAGACTATCGGTAACTTCATCGGCATGGGAATAGCATTATGTGGCAAGCCATCACGCAACAGCTCTCAGCAACCCTAACGTTCCAATTTGATCTTGTTGAAAGAAGCAAATTAAATGCTGGTGATATTCATGATTGTTACATGATTTCTAATGGCAACGAACGCTATTTTGTCAAAGTTAATCATCGTGACAATTTGCCTCTTTATGAAGCGGAGGCAAATAGCCTGCGTCTGCTCGCGGAGAGTCAATCCGTCTTGGTTCCACAACCGATTGTCGTCGGAGTGACCAAAAATCACTCCTTTATTATCTTAGATTATTTGCCAACCAAACCATTAGATGACCTCAATAACCAATATCGATTCGGTCAACAAATGGCGAAACTTCATCAGTGGGGAGAACAAAAAGAGTACGGCTTTGATGAAGATAATTATCTCGGTGAAGTCCTTCAGCCCAACCCTTGGAATAAAAAATGGCATCTGTTCTTTGCAGAGCAGCGTATCGGCTGGCAACTACAATTACTCAAAGAAAAAGGGATATTTTTAGTTAACATTGATGAATTTGTCGATGTGATTAAACAACAACTGACCTCTCACACGCCTAAACCTTCTCTTTTACATGGTGCTCTTTGGTTTAGTAACGTTGCCCATTCCGTTACCGGCCCAATTTGTTATGATCCGGCTTGTTATTGGGGGGATCGTGAATGTGATATTGCAATGACAGAGTTAGTGACTGGATTCCAAGATGAATTTTATCAAGGCTACCAAAGCCTACTTCCTCTAGACAATAAGTACCAACAACGTAAAGAGATTTATAATCTTTACCATCGTCTTAATCATTGTAATCAATTTGGTGGGCACTATTTAAATCAAGCCGATGATGCGATACAGAGAATCCTCGCTTTTTAAATTCAAGGTAGGAATAAAACCTCCCTATCTAACGAACCCACTCATCCCAACACGGCATGCTCTAAAACATACCGTGTTGCTTTTAAACCTCAAATGATCACTTTAGTTTGACCGCCGTACCAAAAGCCAATACCTCCGAAGAGCCATTCGTAATCGCACTGGTGGTAAAACGAACACCAACCACAGCATCCGCTTTGAGTTGTTTTGCTTCTATCAATAACCGCTCAATCGCTACACCGCGCGCTTCGGTAAGCAGTTCAGTATAGCCATGCAACTCACCACCAATAATGCCCTTTAAATTGGCCATAATATCTCGCCCTACATGCTTAGACTGAACGACATTGCCCATTACAACACCAAGAATGTCAACAATCTCTCGACCAGGAATGGTTTCTGTTGTGGTGTAAATCATCAAATACCTCACTATTTATCTATTTGCTTTCACACAGATTAATTAAATTTACCAGCTATACTTTATAAAGTCGCTGACTATTTGGAAGGTATGTAATGACACAACAATACACTGATGCCGTAAGCAATCCTTTTTCAAGTCGGATAGGCAGACGTATCATTATCATTATGGTGATCTTGAGTGGTATTTTAACCCTCACGACAACATTGCTACAAATCTACTGGGACTATAGACAAGAGATCAATGACATCAACCAAAAACATTATGAAGTAGAAAATGTACATTCCGAGCTTCTCGTTAGCTCACTATGGTCTTACGATTTAGCGCTATTACAACAGCATCTCGACCTATTGGTTAATCTCCCAAAAATTCAATACTTAACCTGAGATCTGGTTAAGCCAGAACTAAGCAATTACTCTCTAACAGCTCAAACTCTTGAGCTGTTAGATCTAGACTGGGCTTTTTATCCCTCAAGCAGTACGCGATTAATCCGCCCAACAGATT
>NZ_VHTC01000109.1:0-712 GCF_013048685.1 Vibrio sp. A8-1 | reverse complement strand
TGAGTGCGAGACAGATTTTGCCGGACTCAATTTTGAAAAGCATCCGAAGATGTTTTTCACCAAGCACACTTGAATGTGTATTTTTGGTCTTTATCAAAAGATAAAGATTGAGAACTTTACAAGTAACCCATCAATGAAGATAAGTTACTTTGTCAGCTTTCCAAATTGTTAAAGAGCAAAGTGTTTTTCACACTTTCTAACGATTCTCAGCGTCAATAATTCAGCCACCTAAGTAAACTTGCGCGGCTGGATATTGTTATCCAAGAACATTTAGAGAGTGGTGGGCGATACCGGGTTCGAACCAGTGACCCCCTGCTTGTAAGGCAGGTGCTCTCCCAACTGAGCTAATCGCCCACATTGTTTTACTTCCTGTGGAAGGAATGGTGGGTCGTGCAGGATTCGAACCTGCGACCAATTGATTAAAAGTCAACTGCTCTACCAACTGAGCTAACGACCCAATTTTCTTCATTAAAGAAGTGGTATCCCGTAGGGGAGTCGAACCCCTGTTACCGCCGTGAAAGGGCGGTGTCCTAGGCCTCTAGACGAACGGGACACTAAGATACTCTCTTTACTAATTAAACCAATTCAATCTGTGTGAACACTCATCAATGCACAATCTTTACGTAAGGAGGTGATCCAGCGCCAGGTTCCCCTAGCGCTACCTTGTTACGACTTCACCCCAGTCATGAACCACAAAGTGGCAAGCGTCCTC
>NZ_VHTC01000108.1:0-713 GCF_013048685.1 Vibrio sp. A8-1 | reverse complement strand
GGGCGTTATATTTTTTATGAGCCTTGATGCATTCTATTTGATGGTCTATCTTAAATTTGCTTATCTCAAGTTGGCTATGAGAACAGATAAGTAGACTTATCATTCATGAAAAAGGTATATAATATGGCTTATGCACAATGGATTAGCATCACAATCGAACCTAAAAATTATGACGTCACTATCAAAAATATTCATAGTGATTGGGGCAAATTTTATCAAGGAAGTAAAGATAACGAAATTTCTCCGGAAGATATTGATGGCCGAGTCGTAAAAGTCGGTGAAAAATTCACGATATCTTCATGTGGTCGTTCAGATGCCGCTTCTGGAACAGAAGGTTCTTTTGATATATATCGAGATGACACGCACGTAGGTAACTACTACTGGGATTGTCCATGGGGAAGCAAGAAAAATACATCGACTTGGACAAATGATAACTCTAATTTTATAACTCAAGTAACGGGTGGAAATCTAGACAGTGGAGCGATCGGTAACGTAAGTATAGTTTCCGTATATATAGGCTGATCAGCTGTTCATTTCTAGCATTTTAAGGCTCGATATATGTCGAGTCTTCTTTATTTCAGAGTATAAATATAACAAAGCGTTCAAGAGGGACAGCCAACGCGTGGCATTTTTATCATGCGTTGGTTTTTGCGGTTACAGTGTTATGCGGAAAGTTGGTAGTAGCGTTGGCTGCCCCTTAACGCGGCGTTATA
>NZ_VHTC01000107.1:0-747 GCF_013048685.1 Vibrio sp. A8-1 | reverse complement strand
CAGCTAACAAGGCGTTAAAGAGGGATTCGCAACGCGTAGCATTTTCATTATGCGTTGATTTTATTGGTTTTTAGTGCAATGCGGTGAGTTGGTCGTTGCGTTACTCACCCCTTAACGCGGCGTTATGCTTTATTGAGCCTCAGCAAAATCAATATATAAATTTTAATGGGAAAACTTAGTCTGATTTAGAAGTTTTCCTATTCTAATTCATTGATACTATGAGTTTATTGTTCTTTTTCGTGGCTATTGAAAGTTGAACGATGCTTGTGTTTTGTCGGTCAACTTTGCTCTGATAAATTGTGTACGCAAAAGGTTCGATTGTCGCTGAAAGGTCTCTTTCTTTGGTGTTGTTTGCTCCTTGATTCCACAGGCTATTTCGCTTCAACTTATTTGGGATCTTATCGGCAACAATGATTGCTGAAAGTAGGCTGGTTTGCCATTTTGAGTTAAAGTGGCTTTAACTAATGAACATTGTAAAAGTTCAATGTAATCAATAGGTAATAAAGCATAACAAACGCTTCAAGAGGGACTTCCAACGCGCGGCATTTTTATTATGCGTTGGTTTTTGTGGTTACGATGTTATGCGGAAAGTTGGTAGTAGCGTTGTCAGCCCCTTAAGCGGGCGTTATGCTTTATTGAGCCTCAGCAAAATCAATATATAAATTTTAATGGGAAAACTTAGTCTGATTTAGACGTTTTTGTATTCTAATTTATTGATATTATGAGTTTATTGTTCTTTTTGGTGGC
>NZ_VHTC01000106.1:0-800 GCF_013048685.1 Vibrio sp. A8-1 | reverse complement strand
TCCTCGATAGCGATGACGTTCCTTAATATGTGAGCCCAGCATAATTGGCGCTTAGATTCGTCGATATATTTGTAGGCAGAATATTGGTCAGTCACTAAAAGGTGTGAAACCGCTTCACCAAGTAGTCGTTTGGCAGCATGTTGGTTTCTTCCACTGTTAATTTGGAAAAAGGCTACGTCATTGCTGAGTGCGGCCCACATCCAGCGTTTATCATTATTGCGCTGATGCGAAGTCTCATCAGCCATAATCAGTTTAGATGCTTTGACTGTGTCATGGATTTGAGTATGAGTATCGGCTAAGTATTCAGTGA
This sequence comes from Vibrio sp. A8-1, assembly GCF_013048685.1. NCBI lineage: Bacteria > Pseudomonadati > Pseudomonadota > Gammaproteobacteria > Vibrionales > Vibrionaceae > Vibrio > Vibrio sp. A8-1. Next base: position 490 of record NZ_VHTC01000106.1, on the reverse strand, counting down.
CTCGTCCTTGCGCCGCAGATATTGCACCTGTTGAGAAGTTAAGCTGGAAGACGTCTTTCAACATAGATTGTATTTTACCTATGCTTTGGTGGTGCTGCGTCGCCTGGATTGCGATAAAGCTATGTAGATTTGGCCCCATTTGAACATCGGGCACAGACTCTGGAAGCTCCGCTTGGTGCTTATCACCACACCATGCGCACTCGCCTTTAAAGATTTGATGTTCAACAAGCGTGTATGAGATATCTGGCAAGTCAAAGATTTGGTGTCGTTTATAAGGTTTTCGATTTGGAATAACACACCCACCGCAGTGGCATATCTTATTCGGTAAGTATTGCTCAACCGAGGCACTGTCTTCAACAGGGTGAAGCAGTCGGCGATGGCCTTTATGACCTGGTTGAGCTCCTTGCTTTTTTCCAGATTTCTTCCGATTTGGCGAAGTATTCTTAGCTTTATTATGCAGGGGTTGTTGAGATGATGGCACAGAAGAGTT
>NZ_VHTC01000105.1:0-803 GCF_013048685.1 Vibrio sp. A8-1 | reverse complement strand
TTTTCATTCTCTACACATTCAATGCACTTCTTTGAGTCCACCAAAACCCCTTGGGTGTTGTATGGTTAAGCCTCACGGGCAATTAGTACAGGTTAGCTCAACGCCTCACAGCGCTTACACACCCTGCCTATCAACGTTCTAGTCTCGAACAACCCTTTAGGACACTTATAGTGCCAGGGAGAACTCATCTCAGGGCTCGCTTCGCGCTTAGATGCTTTCAGCGCTTATCAATTCCGAACTTAGCTACCGGGCAATGCCACTGGCGTGACAACCCGAACACCAGAGGTTCGTCCACTCCGGTCCTCTCGTACTAGGAGCAGCCCCCTTCAATTCTCCAACGCCCACGGCAGATAGGGACCGAACTGTCTCACGACGTTCTAAACCCAGCTCGCGTACCACTTTAAATGGCGAACAGCCATACCCTTGGGACCGACTTCAGCCCCAGGATGTGATGAGCCGACATCGAGGTGCCAAACACCGCCGTCGATATGAACTCTTGGGCGGTATCAGCCTGTTATCCCCGGAGTACCTTTTATCCGTTGAGCGATGGCCCTTCCATTCAGAACCACCGGATCACTATGACCTGCTTTCGCACCTGCTCGAACCGTCATTCTCGCAGTTAAGCGGGCTTATGCCATTGCACTAACCTCACGATGTCCAACCGTGATTAGCCCACCTTCGTGCTCCTCCGTTACTCTTTGGGAGGAGACCGCCCCAGTCAAACTACCCACCAGGCACTGTCCGCAACCCCGATTAGGGGCCAACGTTAGAACATCAAAACTACAAGGGTGGTATTTCAAGGT
>NZ_VHTC01000104.1:0-886 GCF_013048685.1 Vibrio sp. A8-1 | reverse complement strand
TGTCATTTTGAGTTAAACTGCTGCGAACAAATGAATTTTGTAAAAGTTCAATGTAATCAATAAGTAATAAAACATAACAAACGCTTCAAGAGGGACTTCCAACGCGTGGCATTTTTATTATGCGTTGATTTTTGTGGTTACGATGTTATGCGGAAACTTGGTAGTAGCGTTGTCAGCCCCTTAAGCGGGCGTTATGCTTTATTGAGCCTCAGCAAAATCAATATATAAATTTTAATGGGAAAACTTAGTCTGATTTAGAAGTTTTCCTATTCTAATTCATTGATATTATGAGTTTATTGTTCTTTTTGGTGGCGATTGAAAGTTGAACGATGCTGTGTTTTGTCGGCCAACTCTGCTCTGATAAATTGTGCTCGCAAAAGGTTCGATTTTTGCTGAAAGGTCTCTTTCTTTGGTGTTGCTTGCTCATTGATTCCACCGGCTATTTCGCTTCAGCATGTTTGGGATCTCATGAATATCTTACTTGCTGACAGTGTTTGGTTAGCGCAAGTTTATCGGTGGTTATGCGCTTTTTTCCGACTCTGCTCTGATAAATTGTGTACGCAAAAGGTTCGATTGTCGCTGAAAGGTCTCTTCCTTTGGTGTTGTTTGCTCCTTGATTCCACAGGCTAATTCGCTTCAACTTGTTTGGGATATTATCGGCAACAATGCTTGCTTAAAGTAGGCAAGTTTATCATTTTGAGTTAAAGTGCTGCGAACAAATGAACATTATAAAAGTTCAATGTAATCAATGAGTAATAAAGCATAACAAACGCTTCAAGAGGGACTTCCAACGCGCGGCATTTTCATTATGCGTTGGCTTAAGTGATTACGGTGTTATGCGGAAAGTTGGTAGTAGCGTTGTCAGCCCCTTAAGCGGGCGTTATGT
>NZ_VHTC01000103.1:0-889 GCF_013048685.1 Vibrio sp. A8-1 | reverse complement strand
AGACATTGATAAACTTGATCTAATCAACTGCTATGCTTCACAAGAAATCATCAACCAGCAAAACACTCACATTACCACTTAACTTTTAAATTTGTAGTACGTTGAATTTAAGAGAAATATAACGCCCAATTAAGTAGCCCGAAACGCGACTACCAACTTCCCGCACAACACCGTAATCACAAAACTCAACGCAAAACGAAAATGCCACGCGTTGAGGGTCTGCTTGAATTGTTTGTTATATTTCAGTTCCCGACAGCTACTGAAACACCAAGCAACCTTTGCAAAATAGAAAACAACATCAATTACTTAACGTAAACTGAACTAATTTTTGGCACAAAAACAAACAGTTAACTTTTAAATTGGCTCAAGCTTGCCCATTGATTCTGATGATAAATCTCAGAGAAACAAACCATTAATGTAAACCAAATCAAAATAGCAGCTAAATGAGCCCAAACGATAATGTTCGTTAGGTATTGATATACTTGATCAAATCAACAGCTATCCATAACAAGAAATCATCAACCAGCAAAACTCCCACATTACCACTTAACTTTTAAATTTATAACACGTTGAATTTAAGAGAAATATAACGCCGCGTTAAGGGGTGAGTAACGCAACGACCAACTCACCGCATTGCACTAAAAACCAATAAAATCAACGCATAATGAAAATGCTACGCGTTGCGAATCCCTCTTAAACGCTTTGTTAACTGGCCGATCCAAAATGCCAAAATTACCAATATTTTTAAGCTGCCTGTGCGGCAGTGAACTTCTTTGCATTCGCATTAGTCTTTTGCACTCCTTTCTAAGCTGCCTGTGCGGCAGTGAACAACAGCGATCGAGGAAGGCGGTGGATTACTAGTTTCTAAGCTGCCTGTGCGGCAGTGAAC
>NZ_VHTC01000102.1:0-894 GCF_013048685.1 Vibrio sp. A8-1 | reverse complement strand
CCACATAAGCGCCTGCAAGTAATGAGGGAACAAAAAATAAACCAAGTTTCAGCTTTGTCATCATTTAGACACCTTCACATAACGCCCGCTTAAGGGGCTGACAACGCTACTACCAAGTTTCCGCATAGCACCGTAATCACCAAAATCAACGCATAATAAAAATGCCACGCGTTGGAAGTCCCTCTTGAAGCGTTTGTTATGTTTTATTACTTATTGATTACATTGAACTTTTACAATATTTATCACTTGCGCCCACTTTAACTCAAAATGATAAACTTGCCTACTTTCAGCAATCATTGGCGCCGATAAGATCCCAAATAAGTTGAAACGAAATAGCCTGCGGAATCAATGAGCAAACAACACTAAAGAAAGAGACTTTTCAGCAACAGTTGCATCTTTTGCATACACAATTTATCAGAGCAGATCCGGAAAAACGCAAAATCATCGATAAACTTGCGCTAACCAAACACTTTCAGCAAGCAAGATGTTCATGAGATCCCAAACATGCTGAAGCGAAATAGCTCGTGGAATCAATGAGCCAGCAACACCAAAGAAAGAGACCTTTCAGCAACAATCGAATCTTTAGCGTACACAATTTATCAGAGCAAAACCCGACAAAAACACAAAAGTATCGTTCAACTTTCAATAGCAACCCAAAAGAACAATAAACTCATTATATCAACAAATTAGAATAGAAAACCGCCAAAATCAGACCAAGCTTTCCCATTAAAATTTTTGAATTGATCTTGCTGAGGCTCAATAAAACATAACGCCCGCTTAAGGGGCTGACAACGCTACTACCAAGTTTCCGCATAACACTGAAACCACCAAAACCAACGCATAATAAAAATGCCGCGCGTTGGAAGTCCCTCTTGAAGCGTTTGTTATGCTACC
>NZ_VHTC01000101.1:0-927 GCF_013048685.1 Vibrio sp. A8-1 | reverse complement strand
CCATACATCAGAATTGCCCCATTGAACAACATGACTAGTAGCGGGGAAAGAGCCGCAAAATTCATTAAATTCATCGTAATTCATATTGTTCATCCTTGAAGCACATAACGCCGCGTTAAGGGGTGAGTAACGCAACGACCAACTCACCGCATTGCACTAAAAACTAATAAAATCAACGCATAATGAAAATGCCACGCGTTGTGAATCCCTCTTTAACGCCTTGTTAGGCTTTTTTCACGTGTGACACAGCTGCGGCGATGACATGTAGAGGGAAAAACAGTTCTTTGCGACCATTAATAGTCCGTTTATGTGACTTTTCACCTTCTTCTGCACAAATTTTTATACACCAACCAAAAACCAATTGCTCGTGCGTCTTATCAATTAAGTTGTTACTACAATACTGAGCCACAGAATAATAGTCAGAAATATCTGATTCGGTTTCAATCGAATGTAGCTTGTCTCCAAGAAGGTTAAGCTGTTTTTCATGAGCAAGAAATTTTTCATGAATCCGCTTTTCAGCCTCTTCACGTTGCTCGATTTCCATTAAAACTAATTTAGCTAATTTTTTGACTTCTGAATCTTGAGTAATCACTGGAGCTGGATACTCACCGTACTTAGTCAATGCTGGAATAACATCATGAAATAACCATCGTTGAAATTTTTTACCGGCATAGCTTCTATCACTAGATAGAACTCTATAAAGACCTGGTTGAGTAACGAAAATTTCTTTTTCCTCTGAGAATGCACCATTAACAACAGGAACCATTATATATTCATCACTATCCAAAGCTTGAAGCTGAGCCCTGAGGAATCCCCTGATGATTTTAAGAAAAATCATCAATTTAAGCTGGATACACATCTTGTCATGTGATCAAATGATTTCGCCAAAAAACAACAACCAGACAACAAGATGTGCGAACTCAATAT
>NZ_VHTC01000100.1:0-933 GCF_013048685.1 Vibrio sp. A8-1 | reverse complement strand
CGCTTCGGCTGATGTCGCTATCATCGCCATGATCACATCCGCAATGCTCGCACCAGCCTGTGTTTTATGGAACAGGGCATTTTTTCGGTTGCGAGCAACTAGCTTGAGTGCTTGCTCCGCTCGGTTATTATCCAGCTGTGCTCCCTCGAGACGGCAGAAGGCGGTCAGCCCCTCATAATGCTTAGTAAAATAATTAATTGCTTTACCAAGCCCGCTGTTTTCTTCTGTATTTCCCCTGTTCAGCTCGGCCTGACCCCAGTTTCGGATCTGCTCCATTACCGGAAGTGATAGCTTTTTATGCCAAGCTAACCGTTGCCCCGCGTTAAGTCCTAGCTCCCTGGCTTCATCATCGTGTCGCCAGATTTCACCATACCACTGTAGTACTTGCTCCACTTCATCTGGAAACTGATTAAGGACTTCGGCAAACTGCCGTCGTCCGTGACTGTTGCACAGACTGTGTTCGACCACGTAATCAAGCGATGGGCGGTTGCTGGATAAGGCATCACTCATCAATATCGGGGGCGCGAGTGTCCGGCCACGGTCATGTAAAATCTCGTCGATGAACTCGCCGGCATGACCGATATTGGTCTGATACAACACGACAGTACGACCCTCTTTTAAGCCCGCGACTAAACCGGAGCTGTAAACACCACTGCGCTCTCGGGTTTTTGTTCCATTTCTCTGCGGCTTTTCTATCGGGACTTTGTCTAAAATTCGGTTGGTCGTGTCATCTAAATAATAGTGCTCTGCGTTTGCGGCAAACACTCTTAACAAGTTATAAATGGGTTGCAAGCTATTGGCGACTAACTCGACTTGGTCAAAGATGGTTGAGGCGGTCAGTTTAATCCCCATCAGCGCTTGCGTACTCTCCTGACGATAGTAGGGTGCACCTGCAAAAAACTTGTGAAGAGCCATCAGGCTGCGGGCACTGTA